>NZ_LBFC01000015.1 GCF_001990485.1 Thermosipho affectus
CTCCAGTTAGCAGCTTCGCTCGACTTGCATGTGTAAGGCACGCCGCCAGCGTTCACCCTGAGCCAGGATCAAACCCTCCATCTCTATCTCGGGCTCGTCCTTATTATATTATCCGCAGAGCTGCTATCTATTTTTCAATGACCTCCTCAACCTCGCGTCTTCTAATTTACCATACTTATTCCAAACCGTCAATTTCATGTTTTTAACATTTTCTTTTATTCTTTGTAACATCTTTTACACTTATCCAGGTGTTTTAAGTTTCTTTTTTTATAAAAATTCCCCTATTTTGGAATACTTTTAAAGTTTTACTATCCGTTGTTTTAGAATCTTAATACACAATATATTGTGTATGTAAAGCAACTAATACACAATATATTGTGGTATAATATGATTTCAAATACCGATTATAAATACAATAAATACAAAACAGGGGGGATTTTATGTTCATTAATTTTGGTTTTTCAACAGATTTTGATAGAAAACTACGTGAACTTGAAAATAAATACGGGGAATATATCTTCGAACTTGAAGGTCTTGGCTCCCATCTTGATATTGACAAATTTAATAAAACATTTTTTCAATCTGAACTTGTAGGAGATATTTCTATTGATTCAAATGCAAATGTTAGATCAAAACACATTGGTACATATTTTACCGAAATATACAAACCGTTCACAAAGTTAAATTCTCTCTACGTCATTTGGAAAGAATTAAAAAAACATTTTGGAAGAGACTATGCTGACAAATTTCTAGAATATCAAATCAACGGTGCCATATACCTGCATGATGCGCACCACGCGGCATTTATGCCATATTGCTTTGCCTACACCCTAAAACCCATTGTGGAAAAAGGATTACCATTTATAGATACTATCCAATCCACTCCAGCAAAGCACCTTAGCACGTTTATTCAACATGTTATTCAATTTGTTATGTTTGCTTCAAATCAAAGCTCTGGCGCTGTTGGATTACCAGATTTCTTTGTGTGGATGTGGTATTACATAAAAAAAGACTTAAAAGACGGAGTTATACCAAAAGACAAAACAAAGTGGTATATAGAACAACATTTTCAAATTTTAACTTATTCATTTAATCAACCAATTAGAACAAATCAAAGTCCTTACACGAATTTTACATATCTTGATAGGAATTATATAAAAGCGATATTTGAAGGGGAAAAGTATCCAGATGGAACGTATATAACAGATTATGTAGAGGATATTATTAACCTTCAAAAACATTACTGGGAATGGGTAGCCAAAGAAAGGGAAAGACAAATGTTTACATTTCCCGTACTAACTGCCACACTTTTGTACAAAGACGGAAAATTTGTAGACGAAGATTCAGCAAGATTTATAAACAAAGTTAATATGAAATGGCAGGACACAAATTGGTACATCTCAGATTCAGTTGATGCTGTTGCTTCTTGCTGTCGCTTAACATCCTCTACCAAAGATTTAAAGTTATCTCTTTCTTTAGATGAAGATGAACCAAAACTAACAGGTATGGCAAATTCAATAGGTGGTTCTGATCTAAACATAGGGTCATTTAAAGTTATTACAATTAATTTACCGAGAATTGCGCTTGAAGCAAACGATAATAGAAAAAAATTCTTTGAAATTTTAAAGGAAAGGGTAGATATCGTTCAAAAAACCCTTTATGTTATTAGAAAAATACTAGAAGAAAGAATCGCTCAAGGGGTACTTCCGTTATACTCAATAGGACTTATGAAACTTGAAAGACAATACGGGACTATTGGAATTACAGGAGTATGGGAAGCAGCAGACTTTATGGAACTAACCGCGGTAACGCCCGAAGGACTTGAGTATACAAAAGAAGGAGAAAACTTTGTAGAAGAAATTCTTGACACTATAAGGAAAATGGCAGAAGATGGGTTTAAAAAATACAAATTCACATTTAACATTGAACAAGTCCCCGCTGAAAAGGCTGCTATTGTTTTAGCTGAAAAGGATAGTTATATTTATGGTAAAGACAAACAACCATATAAACTTTATTCAAATCAATGGATCCCACTTACAGCGGAAACCGATATGATGAACAGAGCTGGATATTCCGGTAAATTTGACAAAAAAGTATCAGGAGGAGCAATTCTACACATCAACCTTGGAACACCTTTAAAAAACGAAGAAGAATCCTGGAAATTAGTAAATGCCATTGCAAAAATGAATGTTATGTATTTTGCGTTTAACCAAAAGATAAGTACGTGTGAAAATGGTCATGCATTTATAGGAAATAAATGTCCAATATGTGGAAAAGAAAAAGTCGAAGAATACCTTAGAATAGTAGGATATCTAGTACCATATTCTTCGTTCAACAAAGTAAGGAGAAAATATGAATACAAAGAAAGAAAATTCTATAATGTATGAAGGTGAAAAAATGAAAGTGTATGTAAATAGAGTATTTTTTAACACAATTGATCACCCCAAATATTTCGCATTATCTATATATTTTCAAGGATGTGATAAACATCCAAAATGTCCTTTTTGTCATAACAAAGATACATGGGAACCTTTTAAAGGGTTTGAATATGATGTTGAGGCTCTAATAAGACGTCTAAAAGAGAAAATTAACGCTATCATTGATTCATATGACAAATTAGCAGTTGTGTATTTGGGTGGAGAACCACTTGCACCATACAATAGAAAAGCCGTCTTTGAAATATCAAAAGCCTTAAAAGAAGAATTCTCAGATAAAATAGTCAACACCATATATACATGGCGCACACTAGAAGATATTGAAGCCCAAAACCTACGCAATTACATCACATATATGGATGAAGGTATATTGGGGCCATATGAGCACGATAAAAGAAACATTGATGAAAACGGCAACTTACTATTTCCCGCATCTAAAAATCAAAAATATGTGAAATTTTCAAGGAGGAGAAAGACGTGTATGAAGACGTACTAAACAGATGGTTAGACATTAAACCATCAAAAAACGCCTACAAAATACTTTCAGAAAGGTACTTTTATAAAAATATGGAAGGGGAGTTTTTGGAAACAAAATGGGAAGAAGTTTGCAGAAGAGTTGCAAGGGTTGTAGCTACATCTGAAATTCTCTACAACAAAAATTTGGATAAAGTAAAAGAATATGAAGAAACATTCTACAAAATGCTCAAATCTAGAATCTTTATTCCAAACAGTCCAACACTTTTCAATGCGGGAATGGGAGTAAGACCAGAACTTTTGTGGAAACCTATTGAAAATATGACATTGGAAGATTACGAGGAAATTTACAATACAAGAAATCACCTTCACATGTTATCTGCTTGTTTTGTAGTTCCTGTTGAAGATAGTATCGAAGGTATATTTGAAGCCGTAAAAGAATATGCTTTAATTACAAAAGCTGGTGGTGGGATTGGTTCAAACTTTTCTAGTTTAAGACCCAAAGGAAGTTTTGTTGCAGGCACACATGGCCAAGCATCCGGTCCTATCTCTTTCATGCACGTTTTTAACTCTGCAATTGGAGTAGTAGAACAAGGATATAAAAGACGCGGCGCTTTGATGGGAATTTTAAACATTAATCACCCTGATATTGAAGAGTTTATAGCAGCAAAAGAAAATAATGACGGAGAAAAAGTGTTAAAGTATTTCAATATTTCAGTGGGAATTCCCTTTGAGAAGGAAGAATTTCTAAAATTGTACAATGATGATAAAGAAATAATTCTAACTCATCCAAAATTTAACAATAAAAAAAGCATAAAAGCAAGGTATATATTAGAAAAAATAGCTAAAAATGCATGGAAAACAGGTGACCCAGGACTTGCATTTTTACATGAAATGAACAAATACTATCCACTTTATCCAGAAAAAGAAATTATTTCTACCAACCCATGTGGTGAAATTGGACTTGCACCGTATGAGGCGTGTAATCTTGGATCAATAGATGTTGCAAAATTTGCAAATGAAAATGGTGAAATAGATTGGAAAGCGTTGGAAAAAACCGCAAGACTTGCCGTAAGATTTTTAGACGACGTAATTGACGTTAACGTATTTCCACTTGAAAAAATTACCAAAGCCGTCAGAGAAAGCAGAAGACTTGGACTAGGGATAATGGGGTTTGCAGATTTGCTATATAAATTAAATATCCCTTACAATTCAGAAGAAGGAAGAAAGATCGCTGTTGATTTAATGGGATTCATTGCACTCCATAGTCATGATGAATCAAATAAACTGGGAAGGGAAAAAGGAAACTTTCCATTATTTGAAAAAAGTAGATTTTACACCGAAGATGGATTTGTACCATTTGCAATGGGATTAAGCAAATACGATGATGAAATAAAAAACGTTATGAAAGAATCTAAACATGGAAAAAGAAACGTTGCAGTATTAACTATTGCTCCAACGGGATCTATCTCAAATATAGCAGATACAAGTAGCGGACTTGAACCAAATTTCTTACTTGCATACGTTAGGTATATGAATAAGCATGATGGCAATAAAGAAGCTTTATTTTACGTTAATAGGGTACTTGAAGAAAAGTTAGATTCATCAATACTTGAAAAGATAAGAGATAAATTAATTGAAAAAGGTTCTCTACAACAACTTGACGTTCCTGAAGAAATAAAAAGAGTTTTTGTGACAGCTATGGATATTTCCCCAATGGACCATCTTTTAATGCAAGATGCCTTTCAAAGATATACAGATAACAATATATCAAAGACTATTAATATGCCATCAACAGCAACTGAAGAAGATGTATTAAATATTTACCTTGAAGCGTTTAGATTAAACGTAAGAGGACTTACAATATACAGAGACGGATCACTCCAAACACAGGTATTAACATCTGCCAAACATGTAAAAACAAAAGATGCACCAAAAGTACAATTTTTCCTCTTAGATGAAAAACATAAACTTAGACCAAAACCACGTAAAAACACGCTACGTAGTGTAACGAGAAAATACAAATCACTGGAAAATACTACTTACATTACCGTTTCTTTTGATGACAGCGGCGAAGCTGTGGAAATATTCCTCTCAAATGGAACCGAGCTTGCAGAATCTATAGGAAGATTATCGTCTATTGCTTTAAGAGCAGGGGTGTCAATTGAAGAAATTCTTGAACAACTTCAAAAAGTTAATGGAAAATACACAAATGGCTTAGCAGAGGAAATCAAAAAAGCCATAGATGACTTTATAGAACTTTGGGGAAACACAGAAATCCAAGATGACGAAGTTTTTGTAATAGATGGAACGATAAAAACGGCAGAAGAGGTAGAAAAATTTGTAATGGCAAATGACCTAGAGTGGAGTGAAGGATATTATGTAGATGAAAATGGAAATGTATATTGCCCTTCATGTCTATCTAAAAATAGTATTATCAAACAAGAGGGTTGTATGAGCTGCAAAAAATGTGGCTGGAGTAAATGTAGTTAAATAAAAGCTCCCTTTTGGGAGCTTTTATATTTCTCTACGAAAAATCTACATATAAAAATTAATTGGCTATGTTTGCAACCGGAGGAATTTTATCCAATATTAGAACTTTAAAACACAACTTTTCCAAAAATATCAAAATAAATATTGGAATTTTCCAATCTAATTTTTAAACCAAGGTTATATTCATTATCATACAGCAACCCAAAATTGTATTTATCAGATAAATTTGTGTGACTGTATCCTCCAAAAATTTTGTAATTCTTCACAACTGGTATATACATTGAAATATTATAATTCAAATCTGTCATGGAAAAGTCTGTTACAAGATCCCAATTGAATAGACTTAAATCCATAGCAAATTTATTTTTGAAATATTGCAACGTTGTATTCCAATCATTTGATTTCGCCTCACAATAAAATCCCAATTCTCCTAAATTGAAAAAGTATCCACCGTACAATTCCACATCTGCATCAAAAATACTAAAGTTATATCCCAAAAGTATTCCATTCCTATCGTAGAAATCTCCGTATAAAAGTGAGAAATCGCTATATCTTGCTCCAATTATAAATGGAACAGCACCAGACTCTGCTCCTAAATCTACAAAAACACCGGCAAAAGAAAGATATACACCACTTTGGATACCGTTAAATGGTAAATCAACTGGCAAATTGTAATGTGCCATAATATTCCATTTGTCTACTTTAAAATTAATTACTCCGTATTCGATATTAGCTCCTGAATAACCTATTGAAAATTCAAGTTCATCTGAAGGTTTAAATATCAAAGATAATTTATTTGAAAATCCTATACCTTTTATTAAAGTCGTAGAATCGTATTTATAAGTAACAGTAAAGTTATAAATTCCACTCAAATTCACAGAACTTTTACTTGAATTTTCTGATTTTTTTATCACTAAATTCCCGCCTTCTAAAACAAGTTCAAACGCTCCATTTTTTCCTCCATATCCATCTGGTACATAACCAGGAGCATTTGGATCTTCCTGCCAAACTTGATTACCATTAATTAAGAATACATATTTATACTGATACTTACCTGGATTTAATTCCATCGAAACTTGCCAATATCCATCTACATTTTTCATCTCAATTGCCTGTGAATCCCAATTATTAAAACTTCCAGCCAAAAATGCTTTTGTTGCTTCTCTTTTTTCTACTTTAAAATATACCTTACCATCAACTACACTCACACCCAATGGTATCTCTTTTTTTCCTTCCACTACACTTTCCGGTGCTTTAACAATAAGACTTTCACCCCCTCTACAAACTTTTAAAACAGAATTTTTACCTCCAAAACCATCTGGAACGTATGCAAATGCATTTGGATCCTCTACCCATTCTTCACCATTAACAACAAACTTGTACTGATATTCTCCTGGTTCAAGTTCCAAGATTGCTTCCCACCATCCATCACCTAAACCGTACATTTCATCACTCTCTGCATCCCAATTGTTAAAGTCCCCTGCGATCATAACATAATCAGCATCTGGATTGTAATACCTAATAACTACATAACCTTCCTCATCGACAAATATAGTGTCTTTCCTTTCTTTGTTAATTTCATACTCTTCTGCACCATTTTCTTTTTCCATTAACTTCCCAATAGGTTCTATTACAAGAGAACCATCCTGTAAGACTAATTTAAATGCCCCGTTTTCTCCCCCATAACCATCATCAACATACGATGGAGCATTCGGATCCTCTACCCATTTTTCACCATTAACAACAAACTTGTATTGATACTCACCTGGTTCAAGTTTAAGTGCTACCACCCATACACCATCTTTAAATTCCATTTCTGTGGATGTTGTAGACCAATTATTAAAATTTCCAGCTAAGTACACTTGTTCTGCATCAACTTCGAACGTAAAATAAACCATTTCCTCTTTAACAAATACATTTGAAAAGATTGAAACAGATAGAATAATTAAAAATACAAATAAAGATTTTTTTCTCATCTTCACACCTCCATTACCACCAAGTATTAAATTCCAACGAAACAACTTTTTTGAAATTATTCACATTGTAAAAATCTCCATTTCCAATGGAAAGTTTTACCTCTCCGTTTGAAAATCCAGTAATTTTCATTTCTGCATATACCGTATTTTTTATTTCATACACACCTACTATTCTCTGTGCCTTTCCAAAAAATGAAATATTTCCAAAAGTTTTTGAAATTTCAATATAATACACTTCTCCCAAAGTTCCAATTGTGTTATGTGCAGGTTTCCCAAAAGAATAAGAGATCTTTCCGTTAAAATCAAATAACGAATAGTCATATTTCAAAGTAAAACTAAACTTTTCCCATAAATCAGGTGTTAAACCTATACTATCAAAACCTATTTTTGAAAGAGAAACTGAAAATTTAGAAACATTAAAATTTAGCCCAACCTCACTTAAACTTTCAAAATTTTTTCCATTTTCATCACTTTTAATATTTCCCCAAACCCCAAAATTATCAGCATTATACCACATAGTTATAAAATATCTATTTGATTTATCTATACTTGTAAAATCTGGTAGCATCACATTTTTACCCAAAAAAGTGGATTTTACCCCCCATCTTAAGTTCTTATCCACCAATCCAAATTGGTAAATTCCCTTTTCAAAATCAACACTTCCATCATACGTATAAACCGCTTCAAACTGAATATCAACAAAAGTAGGTAACATTATTTGAAATAAAAAATCTTTCAATTGATCTCTTATACCAATTAATATTAATCCATTATTTAACTTGTATTTTAGATAATTCAAAGAAAGACTATTATACAAAAACAAATAAAAGTTCGAATAATTCATCATTACCCCATCTGAGCCCGTACTAAAATTATACAAACCAAGAAAATCATCCAAGTTCCCAAAAATTCTATTTTTATACAAATAAAGTCCAAACGTTTTCTTTGAAAAATCCAATTCTGCAGATTCCAAATTCTCACCATTCAAAGAAAAATTCCCAGAAAAATCACTTCCCAAAACACTCATGTTGAATCTAAACTCTGTCGACATATTATAACTTGGAACAAATACTGGAAAACCATTTGAAAAATCTGCAAAGTATACAAATTTAAAAGAATAAGATGGAGAAATCATACCAAATGAAAACAGCGAAAAAATAATCAAAACAAAAAATATATATTTTTTCACATTACCACCTCACTTAACATAAACATTCAAAATGCTAAACTTTGGATCAAATTCTATGTAAAGAGAACTTCCAGATTTATCCGCAATAAATAAAGCATCTTGTCCATACCCGGCGTTATAATTTTTTCCATCAAACTGTTCTTCATAAGGTTTCCAATCGATTCCCCTGGCAATTTTATACTTAAAACTATCACCCTTATTAACATCTATATTCAGCTCATATACAAATTTTCCATCAATTTTTTCCATCTTTTCTAAAGACCAACCGTTGAAATCTCCCGCACAATACCAATCACCTATTTCTTTTTCAATATCCCCTGCACCCACAGCATATCCATCACGCATAATATTAGGTGAAGCAAATACAGTTATTGAAGTAGCATCAGCTAAATTTTCCTTCCAAACAGGAACACTTGATTGAACTTTTGTCACACCACCTACGTATATAACTTTATACCACCCAATATTTCCAAGACTTCCAGGGTAAAAAGTAATAGATGCTACAGGAATTTCAAATTCATAAATTCCATTATTTAAAACCATCCTATCGTTTTGCGTTGGGACCCAATTATTCCATTCACCTGCCACATATACACCCGATTCTAAAGATAAATTAAATAGTTTCATACAACCTGATAATAATAGTGCCAGGACAAAAAAAGAAAATATAAATATTTTTTTCAAATTAATCACCTCCAAAACTCATAATAACAAGGGGACCTCAAGGTCCCCCTTTCGTCATCAGGTAAATATAAAAACAATTTACATATTTTCCCAACTATGCACCTTTAGTATTACTATGGTTGCATCGTCGTTTAAAATTAAAGCTCTATTATCTTCATACCCGCCGGTCTCATTACCTTCTGGATATGCCCAGGCATTTGATTCATTTTTCAATCTTAGTTTAAACTCATAATAAGTGTTTGATTCCAATTGTTTTGTTATAGTCCATACATTACCTTCTTTCACCATATCTTCTCCATTCCAACCATTCATATCTCCAACTAGTTGTACTACCGAACCATCTGGAGTTGTATCAGGTACATAAGCAATAAATTTAACTGTTATTGTAGATGTAGCTGGATTTACAAGATCTTCGCCTTTCCAATTTAAAACTGCATCATTTACAATATTTCTTAAATTTTCATTTACGTACACAAAACGATTTTTTATATCACTTGAACCATCTTTTTTCATTTCGACATTATCCTAACTTTTACCAATCAAATATTTGTATCGAAATTCTACTCCACCAGTAATGGAAGCTTCTGGAAGATCATATTCTCCAATTGCATATTTCTTTCCATCAACATCAGTTACATTAAGCACCCACACATTATCCAATTTCCAATTATTCATCTCACCAACAACATATATCTGAGTAGCGGTAGTTGTATCTGGCAAGAGTACTCTAAAAGAAAGTCACGGTTTTTGCACTTCTTTACTCAACTCAGGATTTACACAACCAAAAAATACAAAAACAATTAATAAAAGACTAACCATAAGATACACACTTTTTCTCACAACAATCCCTCCTTTTAATAAGCTAAATTTTTGGAATCACTTCCACCAAGTTATTTTAACAAAAATAAAATAAAAAAAATTCAAAAACATGGAAAAATTCCAAAAAAAAATGCAAGGCAAAAAGCCTTGCATTTTTGGCGTGCCCGGGGAGATTCGAACTCCCAACCTTCAGATCCGCAGTCTGACGCTCTATCCAATTGAGCTACGGGCACAACTCCTTTTAATTTAAAAATGGGGGAATACATCCCCCAAAAACCTGGCGGAGAGGGAGGGATTCGAACCCTCGGTGGGAAAAATCCCACACTTGCTTAGCAGGCAAGCGCCTTCGACCACTCGGCCACCTCTCCATACTATCACGTATAGATTTTAACTTAATTTCATTTAGATGTCAAGTAAAAAAAATCTAAAGTACTACCATTTCATTTGGACTTCTCAATAGAATTATAGGCTTTTCACCATCATCCCAAAGTTCACCGTAAAATCTTACAATTTTATCTTTTAAATCATACAAGTTGTAATCTTTGAAAAAATAATCATATTCTTCTTCCCTTATTTTAATTGTAAACCAATCGCCATATATTTCCCACATTCCACCACTCTGGTGTACATTACTAACTTTTCCCTCAAGAAATACTATATTTCCAATATATGATTTATAATTACTTGAATTTTTCAAAATAGGTGCTGTACTCCATTTTGAAAAAATCCCTACTTTTTTTTCAAAAGCATAATTGTACGCACTAACAATTCTGGAAGTTAATTCTGGATCAACATTTTCAAAATATATTAATGGCCTTGCAAGACCTGCTTTTAAAATTTCTTCTTCGTAAAAATACGTTTTATCTTTTGATTTTCCAAATACATATGCTAAGACTCTACCGTATCTATCTTTTCCCTCTTCTTTCAAATAAATTTCATACTTTTTTACAAAATCTTCTAAAAACTGTTTTGCTTGTACTCCAAACTCACCTACAGGTTTACTACTTTTATGGACTTCCGGAGTATCAATACCAATAATCCTCACTTTATCCCTCACTGTATGAAATGTATCTCCGTCAACAACACTACTAACTAAAACTCCACTTCTTCCGTCTAGATTAATTATATCCAAATTAACACAAGAAGTTAAAATCAAAAAAACTAAAAAAGCATACAAAAACAGCCTTTTTACATCCATTAACCTTACCTCCTAAAATACGCCGCAAATGCGGCGCGTATTAAAACTACCTTATTTCAATATCTTCCTGCCATCTAGGTAAAATTTCATACTCGCCCTTGTAAACAGCTAAAATACCTTGGACTTTTACCTTTTGCCCAACATTTAAATTTGATATGTCTATATTTGTACCCTTTTTCAAATACACCTTTATAATAAAATCCCCTGTGTCAACTTTAAAGTTATACTTATTTTTTTCTTTTACTACTCCCTCGACATACACAAATGCAGAAATAAATGTCTTAGACAAACTTGTTAAAACATCTGGAATAACTTTTGCACTGCCAACTTTTTCAACATTATTTGCAACCAATTCAATCACACCATTCCACAATTTACTCTTCCCAGAAATCACCACAACATCTCCTACGTTTAAATCTCCTCCTAATACTGGAGAATAAATCATTAGTCCTGCAGTTTCATCTTGTATATAAAAGCTACCTTTTCCCAAAAGATCTTTTGGAGAAGTAACTATACCTTTAACTACAAAACTTTTTCCTTCTTCTCCAAGTATTACATCCATTATAGAATTAAATCCCTTCTTTTTTTCCTCAACTGGAGTAACAAGCTTAGAATTAAACGAGAATAATTTATTAAACTCAAGGCTGTAGAAATAATTAAGCTCTGCTATTATCTTTTGTTCTCCTGCTATGTTGCTTTCTAAATCTCCATTTCCCACTTTTAAAGTAAAATCTTTATATGCCAATTTCAAACCATACAACGGCAAATAATTTGGATCCGATGCCCAAACACTGTTATACCTTAAAAACACACCTAAAACATAATCGTTTAAAGCATAATCAACATCCAAATAATATGCCCATGCATTTGGCAAAAACGCAACATCATTTGGATCACCGGTTTGAAAATCTGCATCGTATCTATTAACACCTAAACTTAAAAATTGTGTGCTTAATGCTAAATTATTAAAGTTTACCTTTCCACCCACCAAATACGAAAAATTGGCAATATCAGATGATTTAGCCGACAAAGCTGTCCAAGCCAAAATTGAAAAATTACCTAAATCAAAGCTTCTATTTACATCCAATGAAATTTGATTATATTTTGTTTCATAATAGCCACCTAATTTAAAACCAAACAAATCAGCCTGGACATATCCTGCAACACTTCCTAGATCTAAATCATATGCTGCTCCAAGATTTATTTTTCCAATTTTAACATCCAAACCTGCACCATAGTAATCAAATTTCAATCCACCAACCCTCAAACCCTCTAGCTTTTCCGTTTGACTTTTTTTCAACCTTGTCTTTAGAACATCTAGTTTTACATCATAACCAAATAAATCAAATTTTCCCTCAAGATAATAATATCTTGGCTTGAAAATCGAATATGTTCCCAAATTCCAAGAATCATGGGAAAGTTCTAAATAATCAGTTACTTTAAATGCCAAAAAATCAAATGGTTGGTATGTAACATAAAGTATGGGAAAGTAATCAAATGCGCCATCATCTAAACCCATTGTAGTTAAATTTAAAATAGAAAGAGAAAAATTTCCCGAAAAAGAAAGAATAGAAAGAAACAAAACTAAAGAAATCAAAATCCTTTTCACAATTTCACCTCCGATAAAAATAGGGCCTTTACGGCCCTAAAATTCTATTAATTTAAAAGACTTAAAATTCTATATCTTCCGCTGTTCTTGGATAAATTTGCCATTCATATTTATATCCTGCAAGATATCCTGTTACCGTTGCAGGTGCATTTTCACATGTGCTTACAGCTGTATATGTATACACTGTAACTGTTGCAGTTCCAGAATCTACTGGATATTCAAATTCAAATTTTTTACCAGTGGTATCTAAAGAAGTTAATGTACCTTTTGCCGTTACAAACCTATAATTCCACAACGCAAGAGCAGTTGCATCTGCCGTATTGCCAGTAGCATCAAATAACCAAGTATTATCAAGTTTTACATTTAAAACACTTGGCTCACATTCACTAGCTGTTTCAGTTGAAACCACTGTAACATCCTTCATCCTTAAATTTCCATTATAAGTATCTTTATACAACGTTCCTGTAACTGTTACTTTATCACCCACATTTAATCCTGCAGAAGAAATATCTTTGATGTATATTCCAGAAGTTGAATCACTTAATATTCCATAATAATTATATTTATAAACAAGTATACCTGTTACAGTCGCAGAAGATGTATCATTTAAAAGATAATCTAGCTTAGCACCTGCAATACCTGTTAAAACAACTTCTTCTCAACCTTGTGGAAGATTTTGTTGTAAACATCCGCTAAATAAGATAAAAACTAATATAACACCCAAAATTACCCCTACATATTTCTTCATAAATCCCTCCTTTGTATAAAGTTTAGCAAAATTATTACATAACACTTTCTTAACTTTTCAAAATTCTAAAACATATCCCACAATTCTTCTTTACTGGTAGATACAGCTATTGCTCCTGCATCTAGTATTTTTTTAACCTGATTTTTTTTACTAACAAGTCCTCCTGAAATAATTGGTTGTTCTATATTTTCTTTTATGTACTTTATAAATTCTGGAATAAGTCCTGGTAAAACTTCAACAAAATTAACTTTGTGTTTTTTTATTTGTTGGATTCCCGTTTCTACCGCTTTAGAATCTATCAAAAATATCCTTTGAACAGTCATTAACCCTAATTTACTTGCGATAACAATAAGGTTTGACCTTGTAGTAATTATTCCATCTGCACCGACAAACTCCTTGACAAGTTTCACACTTGCCTCATCTCTTCCCAAACCACTTACAAGATCCAAATGTACAAAAACGATTTTACCGTTTTCTTTTAATATTCTAGTTGAATTCTTTATTTTAAAAATATCTCCCTCTAACAAAAAAACCGAAGAAACAGGTGTGGGAATAATTCTTTCAACAGCTCTTAAATCTCTTATTGCAGGGACTATTGGGTATACAAATGGATGCAATATTACTCACTCCATTTCATGGATCTTTTAACTGCTTCTTTCCATTTTTTATACATATTTTCTCTTTTTTCTTCTTCAATCAGTGGCAAAAATCTTTTGTCCAGATTCCACTTTATTTCTTCTTTACTTTTCCATACACCAGTTGCAAGTCCTGCAAGATATGCGGCACCTAATGCCGTTGTCTCGGTAATTTGCGGCCTTTCAACGGGAATACCAAGGATATCCGCCTGAAATTGCATTAAAAAGTTATTGTTAGATGCTCCTCCATCTACTCTCAAAGTCCCCATATTTATCCCAGATTCTTTTGCCATAACCTCAAGAACGTCTCTAGTTTGATACGCTATAGATTCAAGTACTGCTCTAACAATATGTGCTTTTGTTGTACCACGTGTTATTCCAATTAAAAGTCCCCTTGCATACATATCCCAATACGGTGCACCAAGTCCTACCATAGCAGGGACAAAATAAAGTTCTCCTGAATCAGGCACAGACATGGCAATTTCTTCAGTTTCGTATGCTGCATCAATGAGTTTTAAGTTATCCCTTAACCACTGTACAGCGGCCCCTGCTATAAAAATACTTCCTTCAAGTGCATATTCCACCTTTCCGTCAACACCCCAAGCAATTGTTGTAAGCAATCCAGAATTGGAATAATAAGGCTTTTCCCCAGTATTCATCAAGATAAAACAACCCGTACCATATGTGTTCTTTATCATCCCTTTATCAAAACACGTCTGACCAAAAAGCGATGCCTGTTGATCCCCTGCATCACCAGCAATTGGAATCTTCCCACCAAAAATATCCGTATATCCGTACACCATGCTAGATGGCACAGGTGTTGGTAAAATACTTTTTGGAATATCTAATATTTCCAAAATTTCTTCATCCCATTGTAACGTATTAATATTAAACAACATAGTTCTTGATGCATTAGAATAGTCGATAACGTGTACTCTTCCACCTGTTAAATTCCAAATAAGCCAAGAATCTACTGTTCCAAACAAAATATTACCTCTTTTTGCGTCTTCTTTTACTCCTTCAACGTTATCTAAAATCCACTTGATTTTTGTTCCAGAAAAATACGCATCAACTACTAATCCCGTTTTTTCTTTAATTAATTTTTCATATCCTTTTTCTTTTAAATCATCACAAATTTCAGCTGTTCTTCTACATTGCCAAACAATTGCGTTATACACAGGCTTCCCCGTTCTTTTATCCCAAAGGATTGTCGTTTCCCTTTGGTTGGTAATACCTATTGCCGCTATATTTTCTACACCTACTGTATCAACTGCTAACTTTGCCACTTCTATTTGTGAATTTAGAATATCAAATGGATCATGTTCTACCCATCCCGGCCTTGGATAAATTTGTCTATATTCTTTGTTTTTCACAAAAACATCTTTCCCACTTTCATCGAACAAAATAGCTCTGGAACTTGTAGTTCCTTGATCAAGCGCCAATATGAACACCATATCCCCCCTTGCTTTTTCAATCCTTTTTCAACACTGTTCGCGTAGCAACAAGATTTGCGCCCGTTGACAATATATCATTAACTATTATATCACCTCGTTTTACAGGAGCTTTTATTTTTAACCCTTTAATATATTCTATTATCTCATGCAACATTTTCTTTGGAACTGGTTTATCAGTTTTTGCCGAAACAAGTTCCATTACTCCATCTTCAACTTTCACACTAATAGTAAGTATTCTTTTTGGATTAGTAACCTCATTTTTTGCATATTCCAATCCCCTTGGACAACGATTACCCTCAACTTTTATTTCACCATTTACAAATACCGTCAACTCACAACCAATAGGACACGATATACATGTCATCTTTTTAATCAATTTCATTCACCTCCACGGTGACATTTGGACCAAAATTGTTAAAATCCTTTACAACTAAATCTATCATCTCACTTGGTCTAATCCGCCAATTAAATTTCCTTATTACTTTATCATCAAACTTTAAAATGGATTTCTTAAAGCTCTTTAGAGGCCTTAAATAAATTTTAAAAGATTTTTTTTGTGAAAATCTTTGCGGAAGTAATACTCCTACATTTTGTCCCCTTAGAAATCTTTTATCTGAATCTGGTAATTTTTCATTCTTTGAAATTAGCGCCGCATAATACCCTGCTATTTTTCCCTCTTCGTATACAAAGTCTACAAGATCATGGATAGCCACGTTATTTCCCGCTGCAAATATCCACTTAATACTAGTTCTCATAAATTCATCTATTATGGGGCCTTTATTTATGGGATCCATTTCAACAAAACCTTCTATTAACTCATTCTGTGGTATTAATCCCACCGAAGTAACTAACGTATCTACTTTGATTTTTCTTTCCGTACCTGGTATAGGTTTTTTATTTTTATCTACTTTTGCAATAGTTACCGCATTAAGTCTCTGATCCCCATGAATTTCAACTACTGTATGACTCAACCAAAGTGGTATTTCAAAATCCTCCAAACACTGTACAACGTTTCTAATAAGTCCACCTGGTTCTGGCATAATTTCCACTACACCTACAACATCCATTCCCTCTATTTTCAACCTTCTTGCCATAATAAGTCCTATATCACCCGATCCCACAATTAAAACTTTTCTACCTGGCAATCTGTTATAAATATTCACCATTTTCTGTGCCACACCTGCAGTGTATACACCAGCTACCCTTGAACCAGGTATTTGCAAGGAACTAAGAGGTCTTTCTCTTGCTCCAGTTGCCATAACAAGAGCCTTTACTTCAAAAATAACTAATCCCTCTTCAGATAAAGTTACAACTTCTCTTGTCTTTGGCTTTATCTCCAAAACCGTGTAATTAGGGCGTATAACATCTTCCTTTAATTCATCCCACATTCTTTCCATAAACTCTGGACCTGTTAGTTCTTCTTTGTAAACGTGTAATCCAAATCCATTGTGTATACATTGGTTTAAAACACCTCCAGTACTCCTATCACGTTCCAACAATACAGTTTTAACACCTTCTTTTGTAGCCGAAATTGCAGCAGCAAGGCCTGCTGCACCACCACCTACGATTAACACATCCACCTTTTCTCTTCTCATACTCTCACCTTGCCATCCATTATCCAGGATTTTTCATAATTTAATTTTATTTCTTCTATGGGGATATTTAACTCTCTAGAAATTATTTCCATAATCTTCAAACTACAAAAACCACCTTGGCATCTTCCAAAAGATGCCCTAGTTCTAAATTTAACACCGTCCAAAGTTCTTGCGCCCCTTCTAATCGCCTCTACTATCTCTCCTTCTGAAACATTATTACAAAAGCATACTGTTCTTCCAAATCTTGGATCTTTTTTCACCAATTTTTCCCACTCTTCTAATCCAACCTCTTTTATATTCGGTATCTTCTTTCTATAAGGATTAAAATGTTTTTTTCTTTGTAAATTAATCTTTAGGTCTTCTGGAAAAATCTTTTCCACTACATATTTAGCTATTGCAGGTGCAGCAGTAAGTCCTGGGGATCTTATACCCGCAACATTTACAAATCCCCAAACCTTTGTAGGCCCAATAATAAAGTCTTTCTCCTTTGTCTCGGGTCTTAAACCCGCAAATGTTTTTATTGTATATGAAATATCAATCTTTGGTACCAATTTTTTTGATTTCACATATACCTCATCTAACCCGTCCCTTGTCGTTGATAAATCGTACTTCTTCTCCTTTGGTAGATCAACTGCGTTAGGACCTAACAAGATTCCACCATCTACCGTTGGTACAACAAGTATTCCTTTTGATTTTTTAGTAGGTGTCGGAAAGACAACACTATTTACAAGTCCTTTTAATTTTTTGTCTAATAATATATATTCTCCTTTTCTGGGAAATATTTCAAAATTTGCGACTTTCACCATCTTTGCAATTTCATCTGCAAACAATCCCGCTGCATTTATTATCACATCAACTTTATACTCTGCCTTATCCGTAATAATTTTTGAAACTTTCCCATCCTTTACTACAATATCTTTTACACTTTCACCAAGGTGTAGCATAGCACCATTTTCAACTGCATTTTCAATTGCAGCCATCGCCACATCCCACGGCTCAGTTATACCTGCAGTGGGACACCACAAAGCGGCAATGACTTTATCACTTAAATTTGGCTCCTTCTTCTTTAATTCTGTTTTTTCCAAGATTTCCAAGTCTTCTACTTTGTTCTCTCTTCCTTGCTTTTTTAACTCTTTTAAATACTCCATATCTTCTTCTTTAAACGCCACAACCAATGATCCCACACGTTTAAAACTAAAATCCAACTCCTTTGATAATTCATCGTAAAGCTTGTTTCCATATGCTGCAAACATTGCCCGAACTGATCCCGGTGGATCATCGTATCCTCCATGTACTATCGCAGAATTTGCCTTTGTAACACCCCAACCAATATCAGGTGCTTTCTCGACAATATGTACTTCAATATCATACTTTGAAAGTTCTCTAGCTATAAGACTACCTGAAATGCCTGCACCTACAATAAAGACTTTCATAATAACACCTCCATAACAAAAAGAGCCATATACCACATATGTGGTATATGGCATCTCCTATTCTCCTGCCTAAAATCTATTAACTTTCTATTTAAATTATATCACATTTTATTTTTATATTTTAACGATTTTTGCCTTTTCATTTTGTATAATTTTTCGTCTGCTTTTTTATACGCCCTCTCAAATTGACTATACCGTGAAATACCGTAGGAAAAATCCAAATTTATTTTACGTTTCATCTGTAGTCTAATCTTTTCTACTAAACCTTTTGGATTCTCAAAATACGTTATTATGGCAAATTCATCCCCACCAAGTCTTATAAAATAATCCTTTTTTGGTAAATTTTCTACAACTATCTTGGAAAAATCTTTTAGTACCCTATCCCCATATTCGTGTCCATATCTGTCATTTAGCTCCTTAAAATCGTTCAAATCTATTAAAATAAAATACCCACCGGGTCTCAACTTATCAATTATCTTTCTATTGTATGCCCCGGTTAAAGGATCAGTTAACACTTCTTCTATTAAAAGACTATGTTCTAATATTACTCTTTTAAAATCTCTAGAAATCATAATGATAACGGAAATTGCAGATGCTGAAAATGCATATCCTGTAAGCAATTCCCTTACAGAAGGATAAAACAACAAAATAATTGTATGGATAACAGATATTGCGGAAAAAACAGAAGAAAAGTACAACCACTCAACTTTTAAATAAAACACTCTAATTGCAGCATATATTAAAAAGAAAATCATAATAATATTTGAAATTTGCGTTATTTTCACATAAAAAACAAAATCATACGACATAGAAACTAAAAATAAAATAGGCACAAATACGTAAACTATCCATTTTGAAACGAAAAAATTCCTTTTATACACTTCAACAGCGTATATGTAAAAAACTATAGAACTATACGTTGCAAGAGAGATTATCTTTAAAAACATAAGATAAAAATTTGGGTTAAACATAGTTTCACGTACACTGAAATGAGAAAGATGCAAAGCTGTAAAAAGCAAAAAAATTCCAAAACTTAAGTATGAAATTTTCAAATTTCTATCTTTAATAGAACTTCCAAAAATCCACGAAACAATAGCCGAAATCAAACTTATACCAATTGAAATATAAACAAATTTTTCTTTGAAAAACTCCTTGTATATAACATACCTTGTTGCTATTTTGTAATTTGTTAGAAATGGAATATTTGCCAAACCCACATCGTATATTCCGAAAATCTCAATAATTAGCTCATTTTCTTCTTTTAAATTTTTCAATTCTATCTTAAAAACTTTATTCCAAATATTAGCAGTTAAATCACCGAATTTATATACAAGCTCTCCATTTAAATATACTTTCAACATATTTCCCGAAATGCGATTAATCACCAAAGTATCATATCCCACATTCTTAAAGTGGGACTTTAGAGTAACACTCTTTGCTTTTCCAGTTGCATTATAAAAAGGAAGAGAAAGATCAAAGTTTAAATCCATTCTCTCTTTTGGTGGCGAAATATTTAACAAAAAAGAAATTAAAAAATACAAAGCTAATGCTAAAAATACGCTATAGATTACCTTTTTAATATTATCTCCCCCCAAGACATTATATCATAGAACAAAATAATATCAATTTTAGTCAAAATTATACGGAAAAGGGGGTGAAAAAATGAGAATAAACAACAACATCAATTTATGGATCACCCACCGGCTTTTATCGATTCAAAACCAAAACAGAACAAACCTAGCTGAAGTAAGTGATGCACAAAAGCTTCTTACATCGGATATTTCAGGGGCAACAATATATGAAAGGATGAAAAGCCAAATAGAAGGATATGGAAAAGTAATTGAAAATATCTACAGTGGTGTAGATATGTTAAATTCAGCAGATTCTGCTCTTTCGTCAATCCAAGAGAATCTACAAAGAATTAGGGAACTTGCAGTGCAGGCCTCAAATGGAACATTGACAGAAAACGAACGTTCCGCTCTAAACGAGGAATACAATCAGTTGTTAAATCAGATTAATGATACGATTAAAAATACCCAATTTAATAACAAACAGCTTTTAAATGGTGAAATTGAGAATCTAAAAATTACCATAAATCCAAATGGTGAATCGGAAAGTATAACAATTCCAGATGTAACCCCTACAACACTTGAAGATTCAAACTTACTAAGTGTGGAAAATGCGCAAAGCACATTAAAAAAAATAGATGATATTACTTCTAATATATCAAATATAAGGAGCAAAATAGGCGCACATATAAATTCTCTAAAACAACACGGCTCTGTTGCAGCAAGTGCCCTTGAAAATATTACATCAAATGCAAGTATAATACACGATACAGATATAGCAAAAACGTTGCTGGAAATAACTAAAAATAATATATTAACTCAAAACCTTCTCTCACTCTCCACCCAGTCAAACGTATCTGCTTGGTCTGTGTTAAGGCTTCTTGGATGACTCGGAAAAATAAAAAAAGAGCCGGATGCTTCCGGCTCTTTTGTTTTTGGTGCCGAGGGCGGGACTCGAACCCGCATGGGGCGTCAACCCCAGTTGATTTTGAGTCAACCGCGTCTCCCAATTCCGCCACCTCGGCATCGCATTAAATATTTTAACATATATTAAAGCAATGTCAATAAATCTTTTTTAGACAAAATTTTCCAATTTTTATCTTCATCGTATACAATTTCGACAACTTTTACATCTTCATCTGAAAAAATATCTGGTATTAAGTATTTATCTATATCTGTAAGGTTTGCATTTAAAATATCTTCCTTTTTGATCCAAAGTAGTTTTCCTTCATCACTCTCTTTTACATCATCTGAAAATACATCTCCTCTAAAAATAAATAAGATCCAATTGTAATTTTTAGGACCAATTTCGGTAGTCACCATTCTCAACCTCAAATTATGTAACTTCAACCCCGTTTCCTCAAAAAATTCCCTTACCATTGCTTTCTCAATTTCTTCCCCATTTTCAACCTTTCCACCAGGTGATACTAAAAAGTTTGCAAATGGCTCTTTGTTTCTAGTAATAAATAATACTTTGTCGTTGTATTCTGCATAACACATAACGGCCAATTTTTGCTCTTCATTCTTTCTTATTTTTCCTATAACTTTAGAATAATCAACATTCAAAAATGCCTTTTTTATCTTTTCTTTTTCATCAACATGGATAAATTTTATACCTACTTTTTCACACGCCTTGTCATTTTCAGAATCACCTATCATAACGCAATCTTTTGGGCTGATAGATAAAGTTTGTATTATCTCTTCAAAAAATCTAGGGTCTGGTTTTGCATAGTGCGCATTTTCCATAGAAGTTATATAGAAAAAATCACCTGGGTTTAAATCTACAAATTCAATTCTTTTTTCCACTGCAACTTTTGGAAAAAGTGGATTTGAAGCAAAAATAACCTTGTTATTTGTGTTCTTTATTAAGTCCACCAAAAATTGATTTTTTCTTATTATTTTTTTCAAATTCAAAAATTTTTCATCGTAAAACTCAAAAAATAAATCTTTCCAATATTTTCTTGAGCGATTACTCTTTTTAGAAATCTCATCTAAAAACCTTTCAAATAAATTCCTTGAAGTATCTAAATTAGACAAAATTTCATTTATACTTTCCATTACCAAAGCTATCAACTTTTTTGAATCAATCTTGGAAAAATCTGAGAGTAGATTAAAATATTCTTTCATAAACTCCCTTTCATCGTTTTTTATTAAAGTTCCATCGTAATCCACAAAAATGTACATGTTTTTCTCCCCCTTATTTATATTATAATTATTAGTGGTGATATTAATGAAAAAAGGGATATATTTACTCTTTATAACAGTAAAAAAAGACATTAAAGTAAAAGTTGGATCTCTTGGAGAAATTAAAATAAAAAAGGGACTATACGTTTATGTAGGTTCTGCTCAGAATAATCTAGAACAAAGGATAAAAAGACATACTTTAAAAGAGAAAAAACTCTTTTGGCATATAGATTATATCACTTCACACCCCTATGTAGAAATTATCGGTGCAATACTTATAAATGGTCCAAAATCACTTGAGCCTAATATTGCATGCAAACTTTCTCAAAAATTTCCACATATAAAGAAATTTGGTGCAACTGATGATAATGCGTGTAATTCACACCTCTTTAAAATTATATAGGGTGTTTATTATCTTGAAAAAAATAAGATACACCTTAGAAACACACTATCAATTTTTTATGATAGAATTATGATGAATTATTTTAAGGAGGAAAAAATATGGCACAAAAATTTTGTTCCTTTTGTGGGAGATCTGCAGACAAGGTAGAAAAGCTAATAGCCGGACCCGGAAATGTATACATATGTAACGATTGTGTGGAAATCTTCCACGACATACTTTATGAAGAAAAACAAGCAATCCCTCAAAAGCGGGAAAGAGAAGAACTTCCAAAACCATCACAAATAAAAGCAGAACTTGATAAATACGTCATTGGTCAAGAAAGGGTTAAAAAAATACTTTCTGTTGCCGTATACAACCATTATAAGAGAGTTTTTTCAAACTTAGATTTTGACGATGTAGAAATAGAAAAATCAAACGTAATATTGATAGGCCCCACGGGAAGTGGAAAAACCTTAATTGCAAGAACACTCGCAAAGATACTTGATGTGCCCTTTGCAATAGCAGATGCTACTCCACTTACTGAAGCAGGATACGTTGGTGAAGACGTGGAGAATGTTATCCTAAGGTTACTTGAAGTTACAAATTTTGATGTAGAACGCGCACAATACGGTATTATATACATAGACGAAATAGACAAAATTGCAAGGAAATCCCCAAATCCATCTATAACAAGAGATGTCTCAGGAGAAGGGGTACAGCAGGCACTATTAAAGATCGTGGAAGGTACTATAGCCAACGTCCCACCACAAGGTGGAAGGAAACATCCGTATCAAGAATTCCTAAAAGTAGACACATCAAATATACTATTCATAGTAGGTGGAGCATTTGATGGGATTGAAGAAATTATAAAAAGGAGAATACAAAGCAGCGCTCTAGGCTTTAACGCACCAATAAAAAGTAAAAAAGAAATGAAACTTGGTGAAATACTTTCACATATAACCCCTGAAGATTTAGTACAATATGGATTAATTCCAGAATTTGTTGGAAGATTCCCCGTTATTGGCACACTTGAAGACCTTTCAGAGAAGGAAATGGTAAAGATACTTACAGAACCTAAAAATGCCATTTTAAAACAATACAAAAAATTGTTCTTAATCGATAACGTTGAGCTTGAAGTTACCGAAGATGCGCTCTATGCTATTGCAAAAAGAGCAACAAATAGGGGAACAGGAGCACGTGCATTAAAGAGTGTATTTGAAGAGGTAATGATAGACGTAATGTTTGAATTACCTGATCTCAAAAACATAGAAAAGATTATAGTAAATGAAGCATGCGTTACAAAAAAGGAAAAACCAAAACTTATAGTCAAGGAGTCTGCATAAATGATTGTTTTGGGTATAGAAACTTCTTGCGATGAAACCTCAGTTGCTATATTAAAAGATGGAAAAATCCTAAGCAACATAGTATCCTCGCAAGTTGAAATACATAAAAAATTTGGTGGTGTTGTACCCGAAGTTGCGGCGCGACACCACCTTTCAAATTTACCGATCATCTTTAAAACGGCAATAAAAAAAGCAAATATTTCACTAAAAGATATAGACTTGATCGCAGTAACACAAGGTCCTGGACTAATTGGTGCATTACTCGTTGGGATATCTTTTGCAAAGGGTCTTGCTTTGAAATTAAACAAGCCTATATTCGGTGTTAACCATATTATTGGACACGTGTATGCAAATTACATTACATATCCAGAGCTCACCCCACCCTTTATAGTATTAATGGTATCGGGAGGTCATACTGAAATTTTGAAAGTAACAAAAGATAAAATAGAAGTTTTGGGGAAAACCTTGGATGACGCAGCAGGTGAGGCATTTGATAAAGTCGCAAGAATATTGGGATTAGGATATCCCGGCGGACCTGAAATCGAAAAGATAGCAAAATTTGGAAATGAAAACAAATTCAATTTCCCAAAACCTTTGTACAACTCCAAAGATTACAATTTCAGTTTTTCAGGACTTAAAACTTCCGTACTATACACTGTAAGAAAATTAGATAATATTCCAGTTGCCGATATTGCCGCCTCTTTTCAAAAGGTTGTAACGGAAATACTTTTGCACAAAACTTTCAAAGCCGCACAAGAAAAAGATATCCATACGGTAGTGCTTGCAGGTGGAGTTGCGGCAAACAAATACCTTAGAAAAAAAGCACAAGAAAAGGCACAAAAATTGGGGATAAACATACTTATACCACCACTTGACTTTTGTACGGATAATGCCGCAATGATAGCTATGGCGGGATATAAATTGTTTGATGGAAAATCAAATATTCACATAGATGCTATTCCAAATCTCAAGCTCTAAAAAAGATAATTTCAACAATTACACCTTTATCCTTTTCGGACAAAACTACCATTTTATCCGAATATCTTTTTATATTTGGAAGTCCCATACCAGCACCAAATCCAAGCTCTCTTACGTGATCAGGTGCCGTTGAAAATCCCTCTTTCATTGCAAGTTCTAAATTTTCTATACCTTTTCCCTTATCTTCTATCCTTACAACAATACTATCATCTTTAATAAAACAGTAAATTTCACCTGTACTTCCACTATGAATCACAACATTTGCCTCTGATTCATACACACTTATTGCAATACGTCTTACAAGTTTTTCTTCTATTCCTTTTGAAAGAAGAAATTTTTTCAATTGCGCTGCACCTATTCCAATAGAATTAATGTCGTAATAATCTATTTTAAAATAAAAATCACTGTCATTTTTATTTATATTAACTCCTGTAATTAGTGATTTTTCCACATCTTCATCGAGGGCTTTTTTTCTTCTTTCATCGTGTAAATACAAAATACCCAATTTTAATGCAACCGCCTTCAAAATATCATTTTTCGTCACAATTCCCACTAACTTTCCAATTTTGTCTACAACTGGAAATCTACCATATCCGTATTTTTCAAATAATTCTATAACATCTCTTAAAGTATCATCCAAATTAACAGTAACAACTCTTTTGGTCATTTGCTCTTCAACAAGACTTTCAAGCTGATTTTTTTCAATACTCCTTATTATATCCTCAATACTGATAATCCCTATAACCTCTTTCTGGCTGTTTACAACTGGTACCCCTGATATCCTTTTTAATCTCAATATTTCCTTAACCTGTGCAATTGTCCTATTGGGTAAAACATAAATAACATCGCTATTCATAAATTCAACGACTTTCATATGTGAAAATATCGACTGCACCTTTTCCAATATATCCATACTTTACACCTCTTTAAAAGAATAATAGGGGAAACCTCCCCTATTATTTTACACCAAAAATGTACTTAAATATCTCCAAATTCTTTCCGAATATTATCGTTCCATCTTTAAAAATTTCATCGTATGCACTTAAGCTTCTCCATAAATCAAAAAATTTCGGATTTTTCTTGAACGCCAACGCATATATTTTCGTTGCACTGGCTTCTCCTGTACCTTTAATAATTTCCGCTTGACTCTTTGCTTGGGCTAAAATAACGGTAACCTTTTTATCCGCTTCTGCACGTATCTTTTGTGCCTCTTTTTGCCCCTCTGCTCTGATTTGCGCAGCTATACTATACCTTTCTGCTTTCATTCTTTCATACACCGACCTAACATTCTCAGTCGGAAGATCCGCATGCTTCACCCTAACATCAACAACTTCTATTCCAAAATCCTTTAAATCTTCTCTTGAAAGCAACGTAACTTCTTTCAAAAAATTTGCCCTCTTATCGGAAATAATCTCATCAAAAGTGTGCTTTGCAAAGACATTTCTTATGTGAGAATATACTATATCATCTATCCTTGATTCTGCTAGAAAAATTGTTTTCATGGTTTCAATAAATTTTTTGGCATCATTTATTTTCCACAAGGCATACGTATCTACAATAAGCGTTTTTTTATCCAGCGTTATTATCTTTTCAGGCTCTATATCGTACAACAATATCCTCTTTTCAAACTTTACCACATTATCCACAAACGGCATTTTAAAATGAACACCAGGTGTTGGATAAACCTTTAGAATCTGTCCAAACCTTAACACTACTGCCTGTTGTGTTTGATCTACAACAAACATGGAGAGGGATAAAAAGATCAAAGCAATCACTAATATTGAAATAAACGTAATTGACTTTTTCATTTTGTACCACCACCAATCAACTCGTTGACATCTAACAACTTCAACGCTCCACTGTCATCTAACACAAATACATTCTTCGTATTTGAAAATACCTCTTCTAACTTTTCAATTAACAATCTTTTCATTGTAATATCTGGTGCTATTTCGTATTCTTTTAAAACGCTTAAAAACCTATTTGTTTCACCTTCTGCTTCTAATATTTTTTCCTTTGCATAGGCTTCGGCCTTTCTTAGTATCTGTTCTGCTTCACCTTCTGCTTTAGGTACTATATCATTTGCATATCTATTTGCTTCGTTTATAAACCTTTCTTTATCCTGTTTGGCGTTGTTAACATCGTCAAATGCCTCTACCACTTGATCAGGAGGAGCAACTTCTTGTAAATACACTTTGTTAATCAAAATTCCCGCTTCGTATTCATCTAGAATTTTTTGTACTTCTTCTGCAGTTTCTATGGCAATTTTATCCCTTTCAACGGTTAGAACATCGTCAATATTCCTTACCGCGACCCTTTCCCTTAAAACAGATTCAGTAGTAAACCGCACTATATTCTTTCCATTAATTATGTTAAATGCAAACTTTACCGGGTCCTTTATCTTATACTGCACCGCAACTTCTACACTAATAATATTTCCATCACCTGTCAACATCAAAGATTCTTCGGGAATTGTTCTATAACTTACACCACTGCGCGATTCAATAGTTCTAAACCCTATTTCTTCCTTTCTTATTGTCTCTACATCAACAATAACATGAGACTGTATTGGATAAGGTAAATGATAATGCATACCTGGTCCCGTTGAATGTGTATATTTACCAAATGTCTTTATCAAAGCAACTTCAGAAGGACCTACTTGATATACTCCTGTTCCCAAAAAGATTAAGATAATAACAATTAAAACTATCCATACGGTTATTTTCTTCCACATTTAACCACCTCCAAAATAATAAGGGGGATTCCCCCCTTATTCTTAAAATTCCACAAATTTATCTTTAGGAGCACCACATACAGGACACTTTTCAGGTGCTTCATCTTCTACTGTATATCCACAGATTGGACATATATAAATCTTTTCTGCAGGATAATCTTCTCCTTTTTCAACTAATTCTTTGGCTTTCTTGTACATCTCTGCGTGTATTTTTTCCGCTTCAAGTGCATAATTTGTGCTTCTTACCGCTTCCTTTTCCTCTTGAAATTCCGCTGCATTTTTGTATACGGGATACATCTCCTCGATTTCAAAAGTCTCTCCATCAATACAGCTTTGTACATTTTCTTTCATATCATCGGAGAGTTTTTTCAATACCTTAAAGTGATTTTTGGCATGAACATACTCAGCATATGCAATAGCTTTAAAAAGTTTCGAAAGCTTTATTAACCCCTTCTTTTCCGCCTCTTCTGAAAAAATCAAGTATTTCATATGTGCCATGGATTCACCCGCAAAAGCAGCTTCTAAAAATTGTTTTGTCATATCTCTCATTATTTCACCTCCCGCAATTCATTATATCATTTTTTCTCAATTAAATTCAAATCACCAAGTTTTAAGAACAGTTTATCAAGATTTTTTAAAAATGCTAATCTGTTCATACGTATATCATCCTGTTTAGTCATTACAAAGACGTTATCAAAATAATTGTCTATATATGTTCTAAATTCTATTAAATAAGAAAGCGCCGCTTTGAAATCTAATTTTTCCAATGATTCTAAAACTTTTGGCTTTACTTCGATATATTTGTTAAATAAATCTTTTTCCGCTTTATCGAGAAACTTTGTACTATCAAAATCGAATGAATTGTGTTTTTTGGATATATTGTGAACTCTCTCAAACCCCGTAAGAAGTGTTTTAAATTCTTCTTTATCCACAATGTTCATTAACGCATCAGCAATTAATCTTCCCCTAAGCGGTCTTTTCCAGAATTTTTTTACAGCTCTTGCAATATCATACCTTGCGGATGTGTTAAATAATTCGTATCTTGTTTCAAAAAATTCAAATAATTCTTTCGGGATTTCTTTTTCAAATAACGAAGAAGAAAATTTTATAAGTTCTTCTAAATCTATATCCCAAGAAAAATGTACAGCAATATCAAATATCGTATCCACCTTTTTTCTCAATCCAAAAGGATCCTTTGATCCAGAGGGAATATTACCCACTATGAAATTTCCCACAATTGTATCTAACCTATCCGCTATGGCAACTATTGCGCCTGAAACATTTTTTGGAACATCTTTGTAATGTTCTTCTATTCCCAATGCCACATTGTAATCTTCTCCATCTTTTAGCGCATATATTCTTCCCATTACACCTTGCAATTCAGGAAATTCATATACCACATTAGATGCAATATCTGCTTTACATAAATAAGCTGTTCTTAAAACCCTCTTTTTATCTGAAAAATCTATTTTTAAATCATCTGATAATTTCTCCGAAATTTTTTGAATTCTTTCAACTTTATCCATTAGAGTTCCAAGTGATTTTTGAAAAACTATATCTTTCAAACTCTCATTAAACTTCTCAAGGGGTATTTTTAAATCTTTTTGGTAATAATACCTTGCATCTTCTAATCTCGCATTGACAACCTTTTCATACCCTTTTCTTATTAACTCTATTTTACCATTTGGTGAATCAATAAAAGAAAGGAACTTATTTGTAATTTTGTCATTCTCATATACAGTAAACGATCTTTGATGATGCTTTATTGTAGTTGTGATTAGCTCTTCAGGAAGTGAAAGATATTTCTCCAAAAATCTTCCCTCAAGTAAAATGGGATATTCCGTTAAAGTTACTACTTCATTTATTAAATCATCATCTAGGCTTGACTTGTATTTTTTCAAACTCTCAAGAACTTTCTCCTTTCGTTCCGTATGCAATGCTATTACTTTTAATTCCCTTAACTTTTCAAGATAATCTTCCACTCCTTCTATTTCCACAATGTTATTTTCTACAAACCTATGTCCATACGTTCTATTGGATGCTTTTATTCCAAACAATTCAAATTCCAAAACATCTCCATTGTAAACGGATAAAACCCAATGCGGAACTCTAACAAAGGAAAATCTTCCGTCCCCCCATCTCATCGGCTTTTTAAAACTAAGGCTGTAAATAATTCCAGGGATTTTTTCCTTTAACAATTCTCTTGCGCTTTTTCCCTCAATTTTCTTTGATATAAATACGTAGTTATCTTTAATCTTTATATCCTCAATACTTGCATTATTTGATTTTAAAAAACCATTTAACGCCTTTGTAGGATTGTTGTTTTCGTCAAAAGCTATATTTTTTGAAGGTCCTCTTTTTTCAATTATCTTATCCTTTTGTTTTTCGTCCACTTTTAAGACAAAAAAACCAAACCTTCTTGGAGCATAAAAAACTGTTAAACCTTCGTAATTTAACCCTTCGCTTTCAAAAAAATCCTTGAGTTTTTGATAAAGTTGTATCAAAATGTTATTTACCTCTGTTGTTGGAAGTTCCTCGAGACCTATTTCAAATATATACATTACTCCTCACCTTCCTCGTACTCTATAAATCTTTTTGCACATAACGTCGCCATATTTCTAATATCCCTTATGTAATTTTGCCTCTGTGCAACACTAATTACATTTCTAGCATCAAGTAAATTAAAAGTATGCGAACACTTGATCAATTGTTCATAAGCAGGTAAGAAGAGATTATCTTCTATTAGAGCTTTGAATTCTTTTCTGTATATTTCATATAACTTGAACAATTTCTCTACATCTGCTTTTTCAAAATTGTACAAGGAAAATTGCCTTTCATTTTCCAAGAATAGTTCACCGTATTTTACATCTTTATTCCACATTACATCATAGACATTATTCACACTTTGTAGATACATGGCGATTCTTTCAACCCCATACGTTATCTCAAGTGGAATCTTTTTTAAAGAAATTCCACCCACTTGTTGAAAATAGGTAAATTGAGTAATTTCCATACCATCTAACCAAACTTCCCAACCTATTCCCCACGCTCCAAGTGTAGGAGATTCCCAATTGTCTTCTACAAATCTTATATCGTGGTCTTTGGGATTTATTCCAATACTTTCAAGAGATTTTAAATACATCTCCTGTGAATCTTCGGGATTTGGTTTTAATATAACTTGGTACTGCAAAAATCTTTGCATCCTGTTGGGATTTTCCCCATACCTTCCATCTGTAGGTCTTCTACTTGGCTGAACAAATGCCACCTTCCAGTCTCTTTTTCTCAAAACTCCAAAAAAAGTTGAAGGGTGAAACGTACCTGCACCCATTTCCATATCGTACGGAAGGTCTATAAAACAACCTTGATTAGCCCAAAATTCATCTAATCTCCTTATTATATCCTGCAAATACACCTTTTCATCCTCCCTTATCTACCTGGAACGTATAGATTATACGTCTTTTTTAAATTACTAACAGTCATATCGGTAATGTGCACCACTTTTGTAGGATGGTAAGAAGATCCTACTCCATAGAATAAAAGGTATACCTTTCCCGCTTTTCCCACAACTATATCCACATCGGGTGTTACTACAATATCGTAATCTGTCTTTATTCTAGGTTCTTTAAAATAATAAAATTTGTATTTTGAAAGACCTGGTAAAAGTTCTCTTGAAAAATACGTCTTTTTGCCTCTTTTAACGGTAACCCAACTAGATTCCTGACCAACCACAAAGACCATAAAGTAACCTGTTCCCGGTTCATCGTAAATATTGTTTAAAACTTGCTCTAGGTCTGCGCCAAAATTTCTTAAGTAATTAACCGAAAGAATGTATTTATCAACTATGGAATTGGGGCCTAATTTTGACTCCAAATCCTTTATCTTTACTTCATAACTTTCAAGTTTTTTGTTTACGTAATTTTTCAGCGCATTATAGTCATTTAATATTTTCCTGTATCTAAAAAAATTACCAAATGCAAAAAACACAGTTATTACAAAAATCAAAACAATAGATAGTACAATCAAAAAAGGCCAAATTGATTCTTTTTTTCTCCTCATCAAACCACCTTCCTGCTTTTATCTACAAGCGCCAGTGCCTTTAGCAAAAAACCCACCATTAATCCAAAAATAAACGTAGATGTCCCACCATAACTGATAAAAGGTAAAGGGATACCTGTAACTGGCATTATACCTATGTTCATACCGATATTTTCAAATACGTGAAAAACAAAAACAGCGAGAATCCCAACAGAAACTAATTTCCAATAATCATCTTTATAGTATTTCATTTTTGAAAAAACCCTTAAGACTATTAAAATATACACACTTAATAATATTATACTTCCCAAAAAACCAAACTGCTCTCCTATTGCGGAAAATATAAAATCCGTTTCCATTTTTGGCACATAATATCCTTTAACAGCTGGTGAAATTAGATATCCATTTCCAAATAATCCACCAGACCCTATCGCACTCCTTGACATTATAACGTTGTATGCCGCACCTTTTGCGTATTTTTCAGGATTTAAAAATGATAAAATCCTGTTTCTCTGATAATCTTTCAAGAAAAAAAAGTATACAATAGGTATCATAGTAAAACCCGTTCCTATAAGTGGTAATATTATCTTTAAAGATACTCCTGAAAAATACAACAATATAAACCAAATAAACACGTGCAAAATCGTCATTCCCAAATCAGGTTCCTTTAAGATAAGAAAAACGGGAATTAATGTAGCTACAATAGAAATAAATATACTTTTTACATCTCTTTTTAAAAAGATATAACTTAATAAAAGTATCAAAGTAAGTTTTGAAAGTTCAGATGGTTGAAAAGAAACTCCAAAAATTCTAAACCATCTAATTGAACCATATATTCTTGTTCCAAAAAATAACACAGCTAAAAGTAAAATAGTTGATAAAAAATAAAGCAAAAATATCATTTTACGTAAAAAATTCTCTTTTAAAAAATATACAGATATAGCGCCAAATGCAGCTAAAAAATCCCAAATAAGCTGTTTTAAAAAAAGTGTCTTTGAAACACTATACAGGTTTAAAAGACCAAAAATCATTAAAATTACCATGAAAAGAAACACTACCAAATCAAATTTTTTATTTTCTTTCACCACACATCACCCAAAAAATTATATCACAAAATTTAAACTAATTAGTTAAAAAAAGTTATTGACATCAAGAACATATTATGTTAAAATGTGACTTGCGAGGCGACGTGGCCAAGCGGTCTAAGGCGGGGGTCTGCAAAATCCCTATTCGTGGGTTCAAATCCCACCGTCGCCTCCAAAAGGAAGTGGGCTCGTAGCTCAGTTGGCAGAGCGTCCGGCTCATAACCGGATGGTCGGGGGTTCGATTCCTCCCGAGCCCACCAGAAAGGGAGCTTTAGCTCCCTTTATTTCTGAAGTCCCGTTCCGCAAGGAATTTGCGGGACCTTAATAGTCCGAGGGAGGAGGTGTAGGAATGAGGATTTACGAAACAATGTTTATTGTAAAACCAGATATTACCGAGGAAGAACGAGAAAATATTGCAAACGGTGTTGTAGAATTTTTAAAGGAAAAGCTTGGTGCACAAGTTGACAACGTAGACAGATGGGGTATAAAGAAAACGGCATATCCACTTAAAAAGTATAACGAAGCAGATTATACCGTGGTTTATTTCAGAGGAGAAGGATTGGAGCTTACAAGTCTTGAATCTTATTTCAAGGTAAGACCTGAATTTTTAAGATGGCAAACATTCAGAAGAATAGACCTTGAAAAAAAGGAAAAAAAGCAATCAGGGAAAGTAGAGGTGTCTGAGAATACCGAGAAGGTGGAAGAGTGAATTATAACAAGGTCGTCCTTGTTGGGCGGCTAACTAGGGATCCTGAAGCAAGACAAACGACAAATGGTACCTTGGTTGTCAATTTCACGCTTGCGGTAAATAGAGGAATAAGAAACGATGATGTAGACTTTATAAGAATCGTTACGTTTAATAAATTAGCAGAGTTTGTACAAAATTATTTAACAAAAGGAAGATTAGTACTTGTCGAAGGGAAATTAAGGATAAATAGATGGCAAACAAGTGATGGACAAAATAGAAGTACACCTGAAATTTGGGCTGATCAGGTTGTTTTTATGGAAAAGAAAAGTGACGTTATCAACGAAAGCACAGATGAAAGTGTAGTAGAATACGATGAATTATTCGATGAAAACGATAATGACGAACCACCGTTTTGATCTTTGAAAAAAGGAGGTAATACGTATGAAATATAGAAGGAAAAAGAGAGTAAAAGTATGTAAGCTTTGTCAGGCAAAAGTTGAATACGTTGATTACAAAGATACAAAACTTTTAAGGGAATTTCTAACTGAAAAGGAAAAGATAGTTCCAAGAAGACTTACTGGAAATTGTGCAAAGCACCAAAGAATGGTTAAAACGGCAATTAAAAGGGCAAGACATATGGCACTCCTACCATACGTAAAGTATTGACAAGTTCTTTGAAATAAGATATAATATTACTCGCGGCGAGCCAGCGTAGCTCAACCGGTAGAGCGATTGATTTGTAATCAATAGGTTGAGGGTTCAAGTCCCTCCGCTGGCTCCAAATATGGGTGGTGAGGTGCCCGAGTGGCCAAAGGGGGCGGACTGTAAATCCGCTGGCAGAATGCCTTCGAAGGTTCGAATCCTTCCCTCACCACCAGATTTTTTTAGTAGGAGGGAAAGGAAAAATGAGAATACAAGTTGCTTTGAAATGTAAAGAATGTGGAAATAAAAATTATTACACGACTCGCGAAAAAAACAGAAAAGAAAAACTCTCTCTTAGAAAATATTGCCCAAAATGTAACAAACACACCCAACATATCGAGACAAAAGCTTAATCCACACGCAGGGGCGTAGCTCAACTGGCAGAGCACCGGTCTCCAAAATCGGGTGTTGCGGGTTCAAGTCCTGCCGCCCCTGCCAATTTTTTTTATGGGGGAGATAGCATGGAAAAACTTAGAAAATTTTTTAGAGAAGTTAAAGCAGAAATAAAAAAGACACATTGGCCAAATAAAAAAGAGTTATGGGGAGCAACAGGCGTTGTTCTAATTATTCTTTTGGTAACCGGTGTCTATTTCTTTGCACTTGATTTGATATTCTCAGGTGCATTAAGCGCCCTCTTTAAGCTTTTCTAAATTTTGAGGTGGTATAAATGAAAAAAAGATGGTATATTTTACAAACCTTGGCAGGATACGAAACATCTGCCAAAGAAAATTTGGAAGCAAAGGTAAAGGCTCAAGGACTTGAGCACGTTGTTTCTTGTGTGCTTTTACCAGAAGAAGTAGTTATCGATGCCTCGGCTAAATCAGTCGAAAGGCATATTATATCTTTAAATGCGAAAATTTTTGTATCAAATGGTGATCTTGTAAAAAAAGGAGATGTACTTGCGGAAGAACCTTCTGTTAGAGCAAGAAGAGATGGAATTGTATCTGATGTAAGAAATGCAAAAAAGATAGTTATTGAAACTTTAGACAAAAAATTCACTAAAACATATGTCATTCCTCAAAAGAATAAACCTATTACTGGATTAAAAGTCGGTGGTATGGTAAGACAAGGAATGCCCCTTTCCTCTGATGGGGAAATAATATGTGAAATCGATGGAAAAATTATTCAAACCGAAAATATGAAAAGAATCGTTGTTAGAAATTCCGTAAGTGAAGTAGATATTTATGTTGTTCCCATAGACACTTTTAATTCCGATGTTGTAAAAAAAGGGGTTCATATAAAAGCAGGACAAATAATAGCAGAACCAAAAAAGATTATGGCAAAGAGCTCCGGAAGAATTGAGATAACAGATTATCCAACGAAAAAGGAAATTAGAGTTCAAAAAGTAAAGGTTAAAAAATTGTTTCCAGGTTATATCTTTGTAGAGATGATTATGAACGATGAATTTTGGGATTTTGTTAGAACGGTCCCTGGAATAATTGATTTTGTTTCTTCTGGTGGAAGACCTCTTCCTTTAAGTGATAAAGAAGCTCAAATATTACTAAGAATCGCCGGTATAGAAGAAACACCAAAAGAAGAAAAGGCAAAAGAAGTAAAAATCGAATTTGATTTTGAAATTGGTGATTCCGTTAAAATTATCTCAGGTCCATTTGAAGGTTTTGTAGGAACTGTAAAGGAAATTAACCCAGAACACAATGAATTAAAAGTTACAGTTACCATATTTGGAAGAGAGACCCCTGTAACTGTTCATACTAGCGAAGTAGAAAAAGTTGTTTAAGTCAGTGGGAGGGTTTACCCTATAACCACAAAAAGGAGGTTGTATTATGGCAAAAAAAGTAGTTGCGCAAGTCAGGTTGCAACTTGAAGCTGGAAAAGCTACTCCGGCACCCCCAGTAGGACCTGCACTTGGTCAGCGTGGTGTTAACTTGATGGAATTTTGTAAAAAGTTCAATGCAGCCACAGCTGACAAAGCAGGAATGATTATTCCGGTTATTATTACAGTATACGAAGACAGATCATTTACATTTATAACAAAAACACCACCAGCTTCTTTCTTACTTAAGAAAGCGGCAAAGTTAAATTCTGGATCCCAAGAACCAAAGAGAAAGATTGTCGGAAAGGTTACAAGGGATCAAATTAGAGAAATAGCCGAAATTAAGAAGGAAGATTTAAACGCAAATGACATTGAAGCGGCTATGAAAATAATTGAAGGAACAGCAAAAAGTATGGGAATTGAGGTAGTAGACTAATAAATATTTAGGAAGGAGGAGGCAAAATGCCGAAGCACTCCAAGAGGTATAATGAAATCAAAAAGTTAGTTGATAGGTCAAAAGAGTACGATTTAAATGAAGCAGTAGAGCTTGCTAAAAAGGTTGCTACAGCAAAATTCGATGAAACAGTAGAACTTCACATTAAAACAAACATAGACTATAGAAAGTCAGATCAACAAATTAGAAGCACCATTTCCCTACCACATGGTACAGGAAAAGAAGTAAAAGTACTTGTATTTGCTAAAGGTGACAAAGCAGAAGAAGCAAAAGAAGCCGGTGCAGACTATGTCGGTGCAGAAGATTTGGTAGAAAAGATCCAAAAGGAAGGATTTTTAGATTTCGATGTTGCAATAGCTACTCCAGATATGATGAGGGTAATAGGAAAATTGGGTAAAATCCTTGGTCCAAGAGGATTAATGCCAAATCCAAAAGCAGGGACTGTAACAAATGATGTAGCTTCCGCTGTAAAGGAGTTTAAAAAGGGTAGAATGGAAATTAGAACAGATAAAACTGGAAACCTACACATACCAGTAGGAAAAGCATCATTTGATAATGCAAAATTAACGGAAAACATAAAATCTGCATACGAACAAGTGTTAAACTTAAAGCCCGCTGCTGTAAAAGGTACCTTTATAAAAAAAGTAGTACTTTCAACAACGATGGGACCTGGTATAAAGGTAGATCCTACGACATTACAATAGAAAACTTTTACGTCAAACATAAAAAAACACCCCCGAATTGGCAAAATAAAACCAATAAAGGGGTGTTTTTCTTTTTATGCAAAAAAATAATAGATATTTAATTTTTTGATAAAAAACAAAAAAATAAAGCTCCAAACGGAGCCTCTTACCTTATCGTTTCATTCTTTGGAGCGGGCGACGGGATTTGAACCCGCGACCTCCTGCTTGGCAAGCAGGCGCTCTACCACTGAGCTACACCCGCACACTTTCTTTGGTGCGAGAGGTGGGACTTGAACCCACACGGGCCGAGCCCACTGGATTCTAAGTCCAGCGCGTCTGCCAATTCCGCCACTCTCGCCCCTCTGGTGACCCGGGCGGGATTCGAACCCGCGGCCCCCTGATTAAAAGTCAGGTGCTCTACCGGCTGAGCTACCAGGTCAATCGCTGCGAACCGATTAAAATAATATCATATCATTTTAGTTATGTCAAGTTTCTATGAGAATACAAAAGTAAAATCTAATTTAATTTTTTGTTTTTATCTTCATACATCTTCTCATCTGCAAGTTTTATTAATTCATCCAACGACTTTCCACTTACAACTTTTTGAATTCCTATTGACACACCTATACATATATCTTTATTTCCAATGTTTATCCTTTTTGAAATATGTTCTTTTAATCTTTTAACCAATACCTTTACACCTTCTTCAGAAGAATTAATAAGTAAAACAAACTCATCTCCTCCATATCTTATAAGCAAATCACCATTTTTTATTGTCCTTTTCATTCTTTCTGAAATTATCCTTAACACTTCATCCCCCATTAAATGACCATACGTATCGTTTATATTTTTGAATTTGTTTAAATCTATAAACAAAATATGCGTGTAGTTTTCAATTAAAACATCATCAAGTACTTTTCTACTATACAAGTTTGTTAAAATATCCCTATTTACATCGTTTACTTTTTCGTGTAATTTTAAATAATTGTACAAAATAAATGACAAATTTTCCGTAATCGATTTAAATATGATATCATCTGTACTTTTCTTTCTTCTTAACTTATACCAATCAATATTTAAGATACCGTAAACCTTTCCGTTATAGACTAAAGGTATTCCCACCCATGACTTTACGGAAATTTCTTTCACTTCCACCCAATAACTCTTCCCTATTACATCCTCAATATAAAAGTATTCTTTTGAAAGCATTATCTTTTTTAAGTTATTCGGTGATTGTTTTTGGAAATACTCTCCAAGTATTTCAAGAGGTTTTTCATCCAAAGTAGATGACCAAAGTAAGAACCTCCATTCCTTATTTTCCGGTGTAAAAAGAAAAGACCACGAATCTGCTCCAAGAAGTTTTTTTATATATTCAAACACATTGTACAAATTTTCTTTTTCATTTCTCAGGTTTTTTAGAAGTATTTCGTAAAGTACTGAAATAAATCTATTTTTTATCTGTAATTTTAAATTAAGGTTAAAACAAGATAGCTTAAAACATACATAAAAATAGTCTTTAAAAATCAAAAATACGAAAAATAAGGAAACAATAACAATATAAACCAATATATCTCTCCTCACATACCCAGTAAATCTTTATATATTCCCGGTGATGAACCTTCAATTTCAATTGCTCCAACAGTTTTTTTGTAATAATCCACTGGTCCTGCATCCCCAATTATTGCATACGCATACCCTACTCTATACATATCTTCCAAAGTTTTAAAAAGTAATATTTTGCCTATACCTTTTCCTCTGTACTCCTTCAAAACACCTATAGGTCCCAAAAAACCTCTACAAGTCGTGTCATAGCAAGAGAAACCTACAACCTTGTTAGTTTTATTTTCATAGGCAACAAACATTGAAATAGGGGTTTTTGAAAAGGATACATCTACTTCACTTGCCCATAATCTTCCAAAATTTTTCTCAATCCAATTAACCAGAAAAATCTTCTCAGGACCAATAGGTCTTTTTAGTAATATTCCATTTGGTGTTTGAATTTCAAAGTTTAAGTTGTATAATTTAACAAGTAAGTCTCCCATGATATTTCCCCCTTTTCATATTATACCATAATAATAATATAATACTGGAGGTGAAAACATGCATCTTTCAATGATAGTTGTAACAGACATTTTTGGTGGATTTTCCACAAAAGACTATGATCCAATAAATTGGGGTTCAAAAGAAGATAAAAAACATTTTCGAAAGATTACAACAGAAATTGGAACAGTTATAATGGGAAGAAAAACATTTGAAAGTATAGGACATCCTCTCAAAGATAGATTAAATATAATACTTACCACTCAGAAAAAAGAAAACAAAGAAAATATAATATTTACTAAAGGCTCACCAGAAAAAATTATAAAATTTTTGGAAAATCAAAAAATCCATTCTGCAGCGATTATAGGCGGAAAAAAGGTGTTTGAAGATTTTTTTCCGTTTGTAGATAAACTATATATAACAATCGAACCTATTGTACTTGAGAATGCACAAAAATTGAATTTTCCAAAAACATCATTTAAGTTAGTCGCTACCAACGTATTAAATTCAAAAGGTACAATAGTACTTGAATACAAAAAACTATCCCAAAAAGACTTTCTTTAGGATTTTCGGTTCCAAACGAAATTTTGAACCCTTTCCCTGTAAAAAGTGATGCTTTTTCAAAAGGTGAATGGATAATTCACTATACATTATCTTTTCACCATTTTTCAAATTTTTTACAGTAGCTACCTTCTTCCTAAAAATTCCATCCTCAAATGGACAAGGAATAAATCCTCTAGCTTCATATACAAATATCTCAAAATCCTTGTATTTGATAGGTTCACCCAATCCCTTTTCTCCAATATTTAAAAATTCACTCATCATATTCGAAATCTCGTCAAAATCCATTCCCAATTTTGCAAATTCCCTTTCATCTTCGGCTATAATATCCACTATATTTCTATCATCATTTCCTAAAAAACCATCAGCTGTAATTACGCCCGGTTTCATGTTCTCTTGGGCTTTAATCATCTCAGGTGACATTTTCATAACTTTCAACCCCTTATGCAAATTTATCGTAATATACCTCGTTAATCCCATGTTTTTTCAATAAAGTCTCACATGCATTTATCATACCGGGGCTTCCACATAAATACCCTTCTTTTTCCGTTTCCTTACCAACCATAGTTTCCAAATACTTTACCATAACATCTGTTATAAGACCAACTTCTCCATCCCAATCTTTTTGTGGCTCAGAAAGTGCAGGAATAAAATGAAATTTATCCCACACCTTTTCAAGTTTTCTAAACAACTCCACATAAAACAGATCTTTTTCTGTTCTTGCTCCAAAGAAATACCACACATTTCTGTCTAAAATATTTCTCTCATACATATCAAAAATAATAGACTTTATTGGAGCCATACCAGAACCACCTGCAACACATATCATATCCTTTTTTGTATCCCTCATGTAAAATTCCCCAAATGGACCTATTACCTCTAATACATCTCCTTCCTTTAAATAATTATGAACATACGTTGTTGCGATACCACCTGGTACTAATCTAATTAACAACTCTATCTCATCTTTTTTACTAGGAGTTGAAGCAATTGAATACGCCCTTTGTGTAGGTTGTTTTATTTTATCATACGGTGGAATTACCAATTGAACATATTGTCCTGCTTTAAAATTTATTTCTTCCGAAAGCTTTAACTTAACCTCCTTTATATCATGTGTTACATTTTCAAGTGAGATAACCGTCCCTTTAAATTTCTTCACATTAAATAATTCTTCTGGAAGTTCAATTTTTAAATTTTTCTTTACTTTTATCTGACAAGATAACCTTATATTTTGCGCAATTTCCTCTTTTGACATATACGGAAGTTCTGTGGGAAGATATTCTCCAACATCACTTAATACTTTAACCTTACAAGCTCCGCAACTTCCTCGTCCTCCACATGCTGAAGGAATAAATATATTTTCAGATGCAAGTGTAAATAAAAGAGGTCTTCCGCCTTGAACTTTTAATTTTTTCTTACCGCTGTTAATGTCAATCTCGACTTCTCCATAATTATTTACAATTGAATCCACTACAACTATCAAAGCAGAAAGTACAGCAGATATAAGGCCTACTATCAAAGGAGCAACTAATATATCCATACTATCACCTCTATTGAACATTTATCATACCGGCAAAACCTATAAAAGCCATTGCCATTATTCCAATAGTTATCAAAGTAATTCCAACACCTTTTAAGGGAGCAGGTACAGGCGATTTATCCACCTTTGCCCTAATCGCCGCGAGTAAAACAATGGCAAGCCACCACCCTATTCCAGAACCAAAACCAAAGAAAACAGATTGTATAAGAGAATAATTCCTAAGTTGCATAAACAGAGCAACACCCAAAATTGCGCAGTTTACCGTAATTAGTGGCAAAAATATACCTAAACTTATATACAAATTCGGTGAAACCCTATCTATTACCATTTCAAGTATTTGCACCACCGCTGCTATCACTATTATGTATATGATATACCTTAAATACTCTAGTTGAAATGGTACAATAATATATTTCTCAACACCCCAGTTCAAAACAGTTGTTACAGTCATAACCATTGTAACTGCCATACCAAGACCATTTGACGATTTTAAAGACTTTGAGATAGATATAAAAGAACACATACCAAGGAAATTTGAAAGAAGAATATTACTTGTAAAAATTGAAGCAAAAAATAATACAAGTGGGTTAATATCAGGCATTATTATTCCCCCTTCCCTTTACAATCCAAATAAAGAGTGCCAACATGAAAAACGCACTAGGTGGCATAACCATAATCGTCCAATTGACAAATCCTTCTGGCATTATCCTATATCCAAACACAGTACCAAAGCCAAAAAGTTCTCTAAAAAACGCTATAACCATTAAAACCACCATATATCCCAAGCCGCTTGTAACACCGTCCCAAAACGATAAAAGTGGAGAATTCGATTGTGCAAAAGCTTCTGCTCTCCCCATAATAATACAATTAGTGATAATCAATCCAACATATGGACCTAAGGCTTTACTCACATCTGGCAAATACGCCCTAAGAACAATATCCACTATTATAACGTAAAAAGAAATTATCAAAACTTGAGTTATCATTCTAACTTTTCCGGGAATAAAAGATTTTAGCAACGACACTGTTAAATTTGAAAAACCCGTAACAAGTAAAACACCAATCGTCATAATCAATGTATTTTTTAAATTATTAGTTACTGCAAGAGTAGAACATATCCCCAAAACAAGTACAAAAACAGGATTTTCATACCACACATTTTTAAAGAATATTTCTTTATACTTATTCATACGTATCACCTCTTAGCACTTTTCTCATTTCACTAATCGTGTTATTTATAATCTTTACGAAAAATTTCGAGGTTAGGGTTGCACCTGTAATTGCATCAACAGAGTAGTTTTCCTTATTACTATCTCCTAATTTCTCAGATTTTTTAATTCCTATCTCTTTATCTACTTTTTCTCCTCTAAATTGCTCTTTGAACCAATCCTCTTCTATTCTTCCACCAAGACCTGGTGTTTCATTTTGAGATATAATATCAACACCCACAATTCTATCTAAATTTTTGTTTAGTGCAACAACACCTGTAATTGTCCCCCATAATCCATTACCCGAAAAAACATAAGCATACACCTTTTCGCCTACATTTGAAACATAAAAATCTTTCCCTCCAATGTTTATTTTTTTTACATACTTTTTAAACTTTTCAATGGCATCCATTTTGTCACTAAAATCAATTCTCATGGCGTTTAGTATAGCTCTCACCTTAAAATATCCACGATTTTCCAAAACTTTATCATAAGTAAGGGAATTTATATAAGAAAGAATAACCACAAAAACGAAAGTTATAGTAAAAGTAAACAAGATAACGTAAAATTTATTTTCCGTTTTCATTTTTTCACCTTCTTTGTTAAAAAATCAAGAAGGGGTGCAAAGGTATTTCCCAGCAAAACGGCAAAACTTGTGCCTTCAGAAAACAACGAAAAAGACCTTATAACCACTATAGAAACACCAATTATAACTCCATATATTAACTGTGCCTTTTTATTCTTAGGAGCAGTAACTGGATCCGTTGCAATAAACACAGAAACAAATACTAAACTTCCAGACAATATAGCAGACCAAAAATCCATCTTTCCCAAAAACAAATCAAAGACAAGGATAAGTGCAGACGCGCTCAAAAATGTTGAAAGCATTATCCTAAAACTTGCAGTCTTTGTTACAACAAGATATATAGCTCCTAAGATAATAAGAAATATGGCTCCTTCACCAAATGAACCTGCCCTAAATCCAAAAAATAAATCTTTTAAATTAACTACACCACCTGATCTCAAAATCTCCAAAGGTGTTGCAGAAGTAACTACATCGCTACCAAAAAAACCAAATCTTGGTAACATCCATCCACTTGTCATATACGATGGAAATGTTATATATATAAACAACCTTCCCGTTATAGCTGGATTAAACACATTTCTTCCAAAGCCTCCATAGGCCTCTTTTGCAATGGCAATTCCAAAAACTATTCCAATAACTGCCATCCACCACGATATATTTGGAGGAAGGGATAATGTATACAACATACAACTTACAAGAACTGCTTCCGTAACCTTCTTACCTTTTCTTTTTTCAAAAAAATATTCGGTTAATACCCCAAAAATAAATACAAAAACACTTAAAAATATTAGACGAAAACCATAGAATAAAAAAGCATACACATATATGGGAATTAAAGCATAAAGCATCCTTCTCATCATAGGTTGTTTTTGAAACATTTTCTCCCCCCTTTTTTCACCTATTTTTTATTTTAACATAAACTTAATCTAAAAAAAAAGTTACCTACTTACATAGGTAACTTTTTATTTCTTTTAATTTTTGAACACTTTCTTTTTTTGAAACTATTATATACTCATCTGTTTCAATGACAACTAAATCTTCTACATCGTTTAATATGGTCTTCTTTTTACTCTTTACTATATTTCCCTTTGATCCAAAATAGTACATGTTTTCACCCACAACATTTCCACTTTCATCTTTTTTACTGTATCTTTCAACCGCAGTCCAACTTCCCACATCATCCCATCCAAATTCTGATGGAATTACGTAAATATTCTTTGCTTTTTCCATAATACCAAAATCAACGGAAATTTTATCCACTTTACCATAGAGTTTTCTTAGTTTATCTTTAAAATTCTCATCTTCAAAGACTTTACTTAATACATTATACGTATTCTGCAAAAATACCTTTGTATTTTTCAATATGGTATCTATTTTCCAAATAAAAATCCCTGCATTCCAAAGATAATTGCCCTCTTCTATATATTTTTTTGCCGTTTCTTTATCTGGTTTTTCAACAAACCTATCTACCTTTAAAATAGTTTCATTAATCTTTAATTCTTTTCCTATAAATTTTATGTAGCCATATCCCGTTTCCGGTCTATTTGGTTTTATCCCTAAAGTAACTATGGCATCTTCATTTGAATCTACAAATTCAAAGGCATGTGATAACGCTTTTTTAAAATCATCCACCCTTCTAACCAAATGATCAGCGGGAAAAACAGCAAGGTTGACATTCCCATAAATTTTTTTTATGTAAAAAGCAGACAACGCTATACAAGGCGCAGTATTTCTCCCTTCAGGTTCTATTATGATATTCCTTTCCGGTATATTTGGTAATTGTTCTCTTACAAGTTTCACATATCTTTCTCCAGTAACAATAAAAATTTGCTCATTTGGAATAAATCCTTCCAATCTTTCCACAGTCTGTTGGATCATAGTTTTTTTTCCAAAAAGGTTTATAAATTGTTTTGGTCTTTCATCTGTTGAATAAGGCCAAAATCTTTCTCCCTTTCCACCAGCCATTATAAGCGCACAATTCAAAATTTCACCCCCGAAAAATTTTTCAATCATTTATATTTTTCGCATTATTTATTTTATCACACAAAAAAAGCCCGAAAATCGGGCTTATTTTTATTCACTGAGTATTACATATTCCGTCTTTATTTCTTTTAACGCTTCCAAAAACCTTTCTTTCTCACTAACTTTTGATTTTAAAATAAGCAATGTTTCTTCACAAAGCTTCTTTAATAAAGGTATATTTGGAGAACTTGCTTCTGGAAGATTTATAACTATATAATCAAAGGTTTCTTTAAATTTCTCAATTAAACTTTCAAACTCTTTTGATAACAAAATATCATTTACATTTTCTTTTCCCTTTATAAGCAAATAAAGATTTTTTTCTACATTTTGAATATTCTCCGGAGCTTTCATGTATTCAACTAAACTCTTTCCACTATTTATATCAAACACTTTGAACATGGTATTTGAAAAATCCAAAATTAAAGTCTTTTTGGAATTTTTCGATAAAAATCCCGCAATATTTGCAACGAATATATCTTTTTCCTCAAAAGTTCCAGATGATGTAACCCCAAAAACTTTAGGATTACTCTCACTAATTAGTTTCATACCAATTTTTTCAATCACATTGGTGTACCTAGAACCAGGCGCTTTAAAGACTGAAAGTTTCACATCTGGTTTTTCTAAAAGAACGGGAGTTTTTCCTATTAATTTTTCTACATCAAACCAATCTCTTACCTTCTTATCAGAAGATTCTACGATAAAGACGAACAATATTCCTAGAAAAATTCCTAAAACTCCACCAATAGCTAAAGTTAACTTTTTATTTGGTTTTACAGGATTATCCGGTATAAATGGTTCATCTACCACCACAGGTGCACTAAAATTAAAACCCGCGGTTGACAGCTTCAACTCTTCTAATTTTGTCTTTAAGAGTACGTATGCATTCTGTTTTAATTGATAGTCCCTTTGAAGATTTATATACTCAACTTCTATATCCGGTAAACCCTTTAAACGATTCTCCAAATCCGCTCGCAATTTCTCAAGTGCTTTTAAACTTGCTTTTGAAACTTCTAGCATAGATTGCGTCTCGATTAATTGCGTATAAACAGTTGAAAGTACCGGATCATCTGCATTGAAACTACTTTTTACTATACTATAAATTTCTTCTCTTATCCTTTTTTCAACTTCCTTTATTCTTGCTTCTAATTCCTTAATTTCAACCGAATCTGGTGAGTATCTTTGGAGCATCCCTTGATACTCAACTTGATATTCAACAAGTTTTTCCCTCAAACTCGATATTACTGGACTATTTGGAATATAATCAAGTTTACTTATAAGTCCCTTAAAGTGAGAAATAGCCCCCTTTAAACTTTCCAGTTTTACACTCAAGGACTTGTACTCAAGTTGCATAGAGTAGTATTTACTTTCCAACTCTGAAAAACTCTCTATTAAAAGTTCTGCTTCTTTTGATGGTAATATGGACTTTTGTTTCTTAAATTCTTTTAATCTATTTTCTATTTCCTCTAGTTCTTTTTCCGTCTCTGGAAGTTGTTTTTCAATAAACTCTACCATATATTCATCCTGGTCTTTATTTAATTCTTTGGAAACTTCAGTATACGCATCAAGTATTGCCTTTGAAAGTTTGTATGCAAGCTCTTTATCATCAAGATTTACTTTAATTTCAATAAAAGATGTATCTTTTACCATTTCCACAGAAACAATGTCTTCTTGTAACTTGTGGATAACAGAATTTAAAGTTAACCTTTCTCTTTCATCTTCATCTTTAATCTTATTTTTAAAATAATCCATCAAATTTAACTCTTTAATAACCTTTTCAAGTGTTTTCCTACTCTTTATCAATTCCATTTCATCTGAAACCCCAGGTGCCGTTGTACCACCACCAAGTATCAAAGCCGCAGCACCACTAAGCGATGAAAAGGATGGAGCTGAACTTTTTGCAGGAATTTTTATCTTTACACTAACTTCATAAATTGGAGTTGCAAAAAATAAATAAACACCTGTTGCAATCACGGTTAAAATGAATATAGTCCAAAACCAAAATTGTCTTTTTTTAAATATATGCAAAATATCGGACAATGTAAGTTCTTCTACTTGATTTTCCATGCTCTATCCTCCCTTATTTTATCGTTTTAATGTTGTTGTATAGTCCTATAAGGTTATTTATAACAGGAACCCATTCAAGTGCTGTTTTAAACGGATCAGATGGTACATAAACCACATCTCCTGGTTCAACCTTTGGAACACTTCCATTTTTCTTTATTGCATCGTTTAAGTTTACCTTTATTGCCGTACCATTTACTCCTCCTTTGTACAAGAACACAGATGATGGTGCAGCATTATCAGTAAAGTATCCCGCACGTATAACGGCTTCTAAAACATCCATTCCATCATTTAAGGAAATTACCCCAGGATTTTTCACTTCTCCCAAAACGTATGCAATATTTTGTGGGGCATCAACTATCTTCACAACATCTCCTGGTTTTACAACGTATCCCAATGCCTTTTCCACATCGTTTACATCAATTGAAACATCTTTATTTAAAATCTTTATCAATCTAAAGTTTTTATTCACATTAAAGTTCGAAATTAATTCATACAAAGTAATAGGTTTTTCAGCATAAAACATGTTTGGTTTTCCATTCTCATCAATTACGTAAATATAATTTTCCGTGTCTTTTTCAAATAAAACCGTTGCACCACTTTTTAATTTCATATTTTCATCCCATTTCACAGTAGTTGCCTCATTATCAAATAAAATCGTAATTTTCTTGCTAATTCCCTCTTCTATTCCTCCTAATTTTGCCAACAAAGTTTTTAAATCAAATTCCTCACTACTATTGAATTTTACAATTCCATCTTTTTTACCATATCCAAACACATAAACATGTCCTATTTCTTTTTCGGTCACAAAGACAAAATCTCCGTTTTCTAACTCAATATTCTTTTTACCTTCATATACATCCCTTGCATCTACCTCTGCAAAAACTTTATTTTTTCTAACAACATAAACTTTATCAGAAATAAAGTATAAATTTGGTCCTAAATAAAGACCTCCTAATTTACCAAAAAGGGTATTTAAATCTGAAGATTCCGTGTAATCTATTTTAACTGTTCCATTATTTCTTATATACCCCATCGCTGTGACGTATATTGGTTTTTTCAAAATAACGTTTAATATTGCACCGCTCTCTATTACTTCATCTTTACTAGTATCCAAAATTTTTCCATTTAATTTTATTTTCTCAATTCTTTTTAAATCAGAAACACCTGCTTTTGCTAAAACCTTGTGGAGGGTAATCTTTTCAGAATACGGAAATACAACATATCTTGAAACATCTCCTACAAGATAAACGGCATTCTCCGCCAAAGATTTTATAACAACTGTATCGTTTCTCTCTAAAACCTTATCAATCTTATTTAAAATTAAATCCTCTATTTTGTATTCTTTATCTCCAACAACGTAAATGTCTAAAATACTTTCCATATTATCTATTCCCAATTTTTTTACCAAATAAGATAAAGTTCTTGGTTCTTTAGAAGTTAAAGTAATTACTCCTCCCTTATACCCCACAACGTTAACCGTAAAAGGGGCATATATTAAATCTACTACATCTCCGCAGCTTAAACTTATTTTATCTATATCATCACTTAACTTTACCTTAATTTTCCCGTTTATGATTGCAAAACCATCGTTTATCAATTCTTGTCTATCTATTCTAGTAGGCTTTTTTGCAAGTAACATCTTTAGTGTTTTTGGCTCGTCTGGTAAAAATTCAATCTTTTGTCCTTCTGAATAAACATAAAATTCTGAGTATGTCTTTATATTGACAACTGCACCCCTTTTAAGGGATAAATCTTTTTCTAATATATCTGGTGGATAAATTCTAGAAATTTCATCTTCAATAACCTCAACTTCTTTTATGTACTTCTTTTTTTCATCGATTACTCCACCCGCCTTTGCAATTAAAAGGGACAAAGTGATATCCTCTGTATCTGAAAAAGAAAATTCTCCAGGTTCTTTTACAGGCCCAACGATATAAGCCACTTTACTCTTTTGTTTCGGGATATATATGATATCCCCTTCTTTTAGTAATACATCTACATCAAAGTTTGCACCATTGTAATAAGATTCAAGATCCACATTAAAAATTTCTTTTCCCCTTTTTATCTTTACATTTGAGAAATCAACACTGGTATTTGTAGATAAATTCAAAAATGAAACAAGTTTTGAAATGGTCATTTCAGGATCAATCGAAATATCAAATGCAACGTTTAACGCACCTTGTACGTAAACATACATAGGTGCGTATTTTTCTATATATACCGATACTATTGGATTTTTTATAATTTTTTTTATGGAATCCTTTATAATCTCTGCTATTTCATTAGTGGTTTTTCCCACAACATTTACCTGTCCAACAAATGGATATGAAATAGTTCCATCAACAGAAACAGTAACCTGCATTGGAAATTCTGGATGTTCAAAAACAGCTATATTTAAAACATCTCCTGGTCTTACAGTATAGGCTAAAACAAAAATACTAGCTATAACTATAGCTAAAATTAATAATTTTTTCATATATTTCCCTCCCAGACATTTTTTCAAGTTATATTTTATCATAGATGATATAATTTTTTAAGGGGGTGAATACTTTGGATTTACTTTACTTTAAATCAAAAAAAATATTACACACTACACACAAAATGGCAGACTGTGATGGAATTGCATCTGTATACTGGGGGTTAAAAGTATTTGGCGGCACCTATTACATTCCACCATATGAATTACGCAGCGCATATGGACTGTTAAAATATCTAAACCTTTCTTTTACCCACCCAAATGATTTTGATTACATCTTTGTATACGACACAGATAAAAGAGAAGACTTAGATATAAATCTTTCAAAACCTTATGTTATATTTGATCACCACAACAAAAGAGACCGTAAATTTTTTCAAAACGCACTCTTTAGTTATTCGATTACCTCCAGTGCAAATGTTATAAATCTGTACAACCTTTCTATAGAACTTGGAATAGAACTAGATGAAACCACACTCTTTTCTTTTGCAATTGCACTCTATACGGACACCGCAATGTTCAGAACTGCAAGAAAAAACGAATTTTTGTACTTTTCAAAATTTTTGGGAAACAAAAAATTTGAAGATATATACAAAATAATATATCAAAAAGAAATTTCACAAGAAAATTTTATATCCTCCATTAAAAATGCAAAATTTTTAAACAAAAACAACTTAAAAATATGCATCACACAATTTAAAACACACGATGAATTTTACGCATTTATAGATGGACTTTTTAACGTTTTAAACCTTGATATATTACTAGCGCTCCTTCCAGAAGGATTAAGAATCCATCTAAAAAAGAAACACGTACAAAAGATATACCATGCCCTTTTCGTACCCATTCAAAAGGAGTATAATATAAGAAGATATCAAGGAATCTGGTTGAATTTTTACGATTACAACTTACTTTTAAACGCACTAGATAACTACAAGGGAGGGTAAATTTTGTTAGTAGATTTTCACATGCATACCACTGCATCTGATGGTACATTTTCTCCAGAATCTCTAGTCAAAATTGTAGAAGAAAGAGACATAGAATATTTTTCCATAACAGATCACGACACCATTGACGGTATTAAAAAAATCTCCAAAGAAAATTTTGTTCCAGGTTTGGAAATAAGTGTAGAATACCAATCCACCCTTCACATTTTAGGATATGGAATAGATTTGAATAACAAAAAATTAATCGATACCCTTGAAATGTTAAAAAAGTATCGATTAGAAAGGAATAAAATTATAATTGAAAAAATGCAAAAAATGGGTTTTAATATAACCTTTGAAGAAGCATTAAAAGAAGCAAAGGGAACTCTTATTGGAAGGCCACATTTTGCAAGCCTTATGGTAAAAAAAGGATATGTCAACAGTCTAAAAGAAGCTTTTGAAAAATATCTAAAAAAAGGTAAACCACTCTACGAAAATAAAAAACGCTTAAATATAGATGAGGCTATCAAAATAATAAAAGAAGCAAAGGGAATAGCAATACTTGCACATCCATATCAAACTACAACAGATAATGAGAAATTAGAATCTTTAATTAAAAAACTCGTTTCTTTAGGACTAGATGGATTAGAAGTATACTATTCAAAACACACAAACATCATGATCCAAACATACGAAAAACTCTCTCAAAAATATGGCCTTGTAAAAACTGCTGGATCAGATTTTCACGGAAAAAACACGCCGGATATTCACCCCGGTATAGATGTAAAATTAAAAGACATAGAAACATTTATCAGTCGTGTTTTTTAATATTGAAATTTTTAAAAATATGTTATATAATTTTTACAAGAACCCTTATCAAGGGAGTGATTTTTTTTGAAAATAAAAGAGATTTTAAAAGCCTTAAGTTCTGTCGTTTTAAAAGTTAATTGCGATGAAGAAATGGAATTTGATTATATTTCGTCAAATTCAAAAGATATTAAAGAAAACTCACTCTTTATTTGTAGAAAAGGATTTAACTTTGATTCTCACAAATTAGTAGATGACATCTCAGAAAAAGGGGCAAAGGTTTTCGTTGTTGAAGAAGAGATAAAAGACTATCCTTATATTTTAGTTGTTGATTCAAGAATAGCAGAATCGATAATCTCAGATATTTTTTTCAACAAGCCATATGAAAAATTAATAACTTTTGGAGTGACCGGCACTAATGGTAAAACAACAACTGTACATCTATTTCACCACATAATGCATGAACTTGGTATAAAAGGAAGTATAAGTGGTACCGTCATGAACGATATTATGGGAGACAAATTTTACCATCATAACACCACACCGGGGGCTATCGAAATAACGAAAAATATGTACAAAACCGTCCGTGAAAACGGAAAGTACTATGCAATGGAGGTTTCTTCTCATGCTCTTTCACAATACAGAGTGGAAAGTATAAAGTATGATATAGTGGGAATTACAAATATAACAAGGGATCATCTTGACTTTCACCAAACATTTGAAAATTACAAAAAGGCAAAACTACATATATTAAACCTTTTAAAACCTAATGGCATTGCAGTTATAAACCATAAATTATTAAAAGATATACCAAATAAAAACATTAAAATTATCACTTTTGGCATCGATAACGACTCAGATTATGTAATTCACGAAATAAATTCAAACTGGTCTGGGATTTACTTTAGATTAGAAACACCTTATGGAGAAAAAAAAGTAGCATCACAACTCTTAGGAGATTTTAATGCATTTAACATAACACTTGTGATTGCAGCTCTATCTGAAATAGGTTATGACATAGATGAAGTAATATCCTCCATTTCCACATTTAGAGGTGTAGACGGACGCCTTGAAGTAATCTCAGAAGCAAAAAAATTGGGAATAGAAATTATAATAGATTTTGCACATACCCCTGATGCCTTGGAAAAAGTCATATTATCACTTAGAAAAATTACCAAAGGAAGAATTATAACGGTATTTGGCGCAGGAGGACAATCCGATATTGGAAAAAGACCTATTATGGGAAAGATAGTCTCAAAATATTCAGATATTTCCATAATCACCACAGATGATCCACGTGGAGAAGATCCAGAAGAAATTATAAAAGACATTGAAATGGGAATTGTTCCTGGAAGTTTAAGCCTATCAATAATCGATAGAAAAGAAGCAATTGATACGGCAATCACACTCGCAAATAGGGGAGATGTAATTTTAATTGCAGGGCGTGGTCACGAACCATATCAAGTATTCAACGAAAATTATAAAGTACCGTTTAAAGACAGGGATGTTACAATAGATATTATCTATAAAAAGATCAACAAAGGGGAAAAGACATTCAAATGATTTGCTTAAAAAACGTAAATATATCACTTTTAAAAAACTTTTTAGGAATAGATGTAGAAATTGTAAAGAAAGACAATAAATCATTTATCAACATTCCCGTGGATTGTACTATAGAAAAAGACGGAAAGATTATAAAAATTAAACTAGATAAAGAATACAAGATATCCATCACAGATGGCGATTATTTTGTTATAGATTACAAATCTTCAAAAGATTTTCACAGATATTTGTTAAATCTAAATGGGGAAAAAGGCATCTTTATATTCAAAAAATGCCTTAATACAGAAGAGTTACTCCACTTTATGCTATCCATATTTTTTATAGAAAAACTCATAGAGGAGTGATTGTACTGCATATTTTATCTTTTTCTATATCTGCATTCTTGACTTATCTATACATCAAATTTATGAGAAAAGTAAAATTAGGACAGTATATAAGAGAAGAAGGCCCAGATCTTCACAATTACAAAACAGGTACCCCAACAGCTGGTGGAATAATTTTTGTAAGTATTGCTGTAATATTTGGAATTATATACAATATCCCCTTCTCGCTTATACTCTCTTTAATATTATTTGGATTTATTGGATTTCTAGATGATATATCTAGTATCTTAAAAAAACAGGCATTGGGGCTTAGAGCTTATCAAAAATTATTTTTACAAATAATATTCTCCATATTAATCATTTCATATTCAACAAATTCTACGATATTTGGCTTAAACGTTTCAAAAATAACGTATTACGCATTTTGGATATTTACAATCACCGGTGCTTCAAACGCCGTAAATTTAACCGATGGAATTGATGGACTTGCTGGATGGGTTTGGATTACTTCCATCATACCACTTTCAATATATGCAAAAGATTTTTCAACTGTTTTTTTGATTTCCACAGTATTAGCATTCTTGTTATTCAATACCAGACCAGCAAAAATTTTCATGGGTGATACAGGTTCTCTTTCACTTGGTGCATTTATTGCAACATTCGCCATGTTACACGGTTTGGAAAAAGAACTTATATTTTCATCAAGTATATTCATAATAGAAACTATAAGTGTTATCCTACAGGTAACATCTTTTAAAATTTTCAAAAAAAGAATTTTTAAGATGTCACCTATACACCACCATTTTGAATTGCTGGGATGGAAAGAAGAAAAGATAGTAGGGGTATTTTCCGCAATAAATCTAATAATAGCACTTACAGTATTAGGCTGGTGAAAAGTTGAATATAATCATATACTTTCTTGTAACAATACTTGTATTAATAATATCCAAAAAATTAAACCTTTTTATGGACTATCCAACTCAAAGAAAAAATCATACACTTCCCACTCCACAAATTGGCGGAATAATTTTGTTTATTCTACTTGCGATATATTCCAAAAATTCAATATTTATTCTTTTATTGCTTCTTCTTTTTGGAATATTAGACGATATGATAAAATTATCCTACAAACAAAAATTTGTATTTGAATTTTTAATAGCTGTGTACTTCGTATGGAAACATAAATTAACCTTATTTGGGTATCAAAATATATTCACTGACATATTTGCAATTGTCTGGATCGTTGCGTTTTTTAATGGAATTAACATGATAGACGGATTCAACGGACTTTCAACAGGAGTCTCCATTATATACTTTTCAACAATTGGAAAATTTGATATATCTTTAATGTATTTACCTATATTCATTTTCAACTTCTATGGAAAGCTCTTTATGGGAGAAAGCGGTGTACTAATTACGGGGTATTTACTTCTTTCTTCTATATTGAAAATGGAAAATGAAATGGTATTTTTGACTATATTCTTTGGATATCCCTTCTACGAAGTTGTCGCAAGTTTTACAAGGCGAATTTTATCTAAAGAAAACCCCTTTATTGCAGACAGAAAACACCTTCATCATATCCTACATGAAAAAATGGGTAGTGCCTTTTTAGGGATTTCTTATTTACTTGCCTACACACTTACGCTTTTTCCAAGAAATTATGTAAGTATTATTTATTATCTCTCTATATCTTTATTCATTTTCTTTATACATTTTAAATTAACAAAAGAAAAATAATCAACTCCACTGTTTTACCTATTAAAAAAACAATCCCCAAAGGGATTGTTTTTATCTTTACAAAAACTTTATATGTAATTTTGTCCATAAAATTACTTTTTTTGATACACTTTCCCACCAAGATATTTATACACACTTTCTGTTAAACCTTTTAAATCGGTCTTTGCGGCGTTTTTTGAGTACTCATAAAGTAGGTTTTCTCTAAACCACTTTTCCCCAAAACTTTCTGGAACCAAAGATGATTTTGGAATAGTATCATACATCTTCCTAAAAATTTGAAAGAAAAAATTTGCAACAAATTCTTCTGAAACCTTTTTCAATTTATCAACTTTTACTTGATTAACAGATTCAACTCTCACACTATCACCTCACATTACTTTAACTTCCGCAAATATCGCACCTGCTTTGTGTAACTCCTGAATTATCCCTATTATGTCTTGAGGTGTAGCTCCCAGTGCTTTGAGTGCAGATATCAAATTGGAAATAGTAGCTTCTTGTCCCTCTATTTCACCATTTTGAATATTCACCACAAAATTCCCATAACTTAATGTAAAATCTGAAATCCTAATATCTCCTCCAAAAATGACGGTTCCCGTTCGCTCGTTGATAATCACCTTTGCAGCTTGATCTGGAACTACTTCAAGTTCTTCAATTATAGACAAAAACGTTATCAAATCATCCAAGAAAGCATCCGGTATTTGCACCTTAATAGATGCGGGATCATTTGCCTTTGCAAGCTTTAAATCAAACTTCTGATTTATAGCGGCTGCAACCCTCGCAGATGTTGTAATATCTGGATTTTGTAAAAGAATAGTTATACTGTTCTCAGAAACAATATTTGAAGGGATTTCCTTTTCTATCAAAGCACCATTTGGTATATAACCTGTAACTTTAAATCTGCTTTGCAAATTAACAGATGATTTTACTTCCACACCACCTGTTGACACTGGACCTTGGGCAACTGCGTAAACATTACCATCCGCACCGTAAAGAGGTGTTTGTATTAAAACCCCATTTTCCAAGCTTTTTGCACTTCCAAGAGACGCTACAACTACATCTAATCTCATTCCTTCTTTGTAAAAAGGTGGAATATCAGCTACAACCATAACAAGTGCGGTATTATTAGATTTTATATCACTTTCTGAGATGGGAATTCCAAAATTTTTAAACATATTTGCAAGAAGTGGAGAATTTAAAGATCCCCCATCACCAGTACCGTTAAGACCTACGACAATACCTACTCCAAAAAGTTGGTTATCTCTGGCTCCCCTAAATTTTGCAATATCTTTTATCCTTACAACCGCCGAAAATGAAATTAAAGATACTATCAAAAACGTAAAAATTATCCTTTTTTTCATACCTTCCACCTCATCTAAATAAATCTGCAATTGATGAAAGAACCAAACCCAACCAACTTCCCTCATTTGGATCATCTTCAAAAATTATCTTTCCGTTTTCCCATATCTGTGCATCCATCAAATCGGTGGAATCAACTGTATTTTTAGGCGATATAACTTCAGGATTTACCCACCCTGTTATTATAATCTCTCTTAAATCATTCCCAACCTTTATATTTTTCCTACCTTCAACGTATAAATTCCCATACTCATCTACTTTTTTCACAATTGCCGTTATTTGGAGTATAACACTTGTTTGGCTCTTATTTGAACTCTTTACTTTATCAGAATCCTTAATTGGCAAAAATTTAGATAAATCCGTTCCTAAAATCTTTGCCCCACTATTTATTGCACCTAATATCGTATTTTTAAAAGAATCCACCTCTGAACTTGTAGAAAACCTCGGTGTCTCATATACCAGTATATTTACCACATCTCCCACTTTGGAAGCCCTCTTGCTGGCTATTATATTTCCAAATTTACTATTTGGGTTATATATGGAATTTGAAAAGACAAAAATTGAAATAATCAAAAATATTATTAAAATCTTTTTCATTTTGACACCTCCACAACCCTCAACATAGGGCCTTTAACAACCAATCCGTAAACTATTTTTCCAGTATCCACATTTCTTGCCTTAATTACGTCTCCCACATTTCCACTTTCCATAGCCCTAAGCAATGCATGCACCTTTACACCTGGAAGCTCTACGTATCCAAATATTAATTGTCCTACAACCACATCCGGAATTTCTTCTAAATACTCTTCGTAAATAGGTTCACCTATTTTAAAATACTTCTTAGAAATCATGGGAAGTTTAGATATATCAACCGGTGTACCATGTAATGATAAAATATTTATATCGCTGTATACAATATCTTCTTTCTTTATTTGCTCTCCATAATTAATATTTCTCGCAGCAACAGGTATTTTCCTAATATATTCGGCTATCAAATTAACGTTAAAATATCCCCTCGTTCTACCTTTTTCCTTTAAAGAAAAACGTACAAGAAAACTACCACCAATTGATTCAATAACATCGTAATCAAAGTTATCGTGTTGTACAATTGAACCATATGTTGATACAATTTTTACAGTTGCACCATCTGGAAGCCTTGAAAGTACCAATTTTTTTGAAAGTTCTTTTGCAAAATCCTCTGTCAACGTGGCAGTCGTACTTTCATTTGTTAAAACAGGCGGAAAATATACTTTTATATAACCAAAAGTAGGAGTAGCCTCAATTTGAGTGGCTACTCGAGACAATCTTTGCAAAACATACTTTACATTTACATCTAATGTCGTATCTTCTGGGATATACGCAAGGGTAATATTTTTTAGCGATGTTGCATCAATACCAGTAAAAGTTGCAGCTACATCGTATACAGTAATAGAATTAGTGGTTACCGTTGAAAAATCTAAAAACTGTATAAACATAGAAAACGAAAAGAAAGGTAAAAGCAAAAAAAGAAATATCACACGTTTCATTTTAAATATCTATCTCCTTTACTTGAAGTGCATGTCTAAAGATAAATTCTTTCCTACTCTCAGTGTCACTACCCATAAGCATTTCAAAAAGTTCATCTGCTTCCTCTGCATCCTCAATCTGCACTTTCAAGAGCTTTCTATTTTCCGGATCCATCGTAGTTTCCCAAAGTTGCTGCGGGTTCATTTCACCAAGACCTTTGTACCTTTGTATCTCAATTTTTTTATCTTTTATACTTTCTTTAAAATCTTCTAATTCTTCATCACTGTAAAAATAGTACGATTTTCTTCCCATATTAACTCTATAAAGAGGTGGTTGTGCTATGTAAATTTTACCATCATCAATTAACTTTCTCATATACCTGTAAAAAAGGGTTAAAAGTAAAGTCCTTATATGTGCACCATCAACATCTGCATCGGTCATTATAATTATCTTTCCATACCTAAGCTTTGAAGTATCAAAATCATCTCCTATTCCCGTTCCAAGTGCTGTTATTATATCCCTAATCTGTTCATTTTTTAATAACTTAAGCCAACCACTTTTCTCAACGTTCAAAATTTTTCCCCTTAACGGCAAAATAGCTTGAAAATTTCTATCCCTTGCCTGTTTTGCGGATCCTCCAGCAGAATCACCCTCAACTATAAACAACTCGGACTCTTCCATTTTCTTTGTTATACAATCTGCCAACTTTCCAGGCAATGAAGAACTTCCAAAAACACTTTTTCTTTTTATCATTTCCCTTGCATGCTTTGCCGCTTCTCTAGCTTTTTTTGCTTCCAAAGCCTTTTGAATTATTATCTTTAAAGTACTTTCCGAATTATCAAAATATTCCAAAAGTTTTTCCCTAACAACCTTTGCAACTGCTTCTTGTACCTCTTCATTTCCAAGTTTTGATTTAGTCTGTCCTTCAAATTCTGGAGTTTTAGACATCAACACACTAACAATAGCAACAATACCTTCGCGCACATCTTCCCCTCTTAAAGTATCTTTTTTCAACTGACCCGTTTTCTTTCCCAATTCATTCACAACACGTGTAAATGCGGTTTTAAAACCCGTAACATGTGTACCACCATCAACCGTTCTTATGTTATTTACAAATGAATAAATCTTTTCAAAATCTGATGCAGTATATTGAAAACATACATCAACCTTTATACCATTGTATTCCCCAGAAACCAAAATAGGTTCGTGCAAACTCTTTGCACCTTTACTTAAATAATTTACAAATTCTTTTAAACCACCTGTAAAGTGGTATGTTTTTTCTATATTTTCCCTTTCATCTTTAAAGACTATTGTAACTTGTGGATTTAAAAACGCAAGTTCCCTTAACCTTATTAAAATCGTATCAGAATCAAATTCTACAGTGGAAAAAATTTCTGAATCTGGTTTGAACCTTACAATTGTTCCTCTTTTTTCGGTATTACCAATTATTTTTACTTCAGTTAGTGGTACCCCTCTTTGATACTTTTGATAGTATATTTTACCTTCTCTATGCACTTCTACTTCCAGCCACTCTGATAATGCATTTACAACGGAAGCACCAACACCGTGTAATCCACCACTTACCTTGTAGGAATCCTTCGAAAATTTTCCACCCGCATGTAATGTGGTCATTACCACTTCTAGCGCACTTTTACCCGTTTCAGGGTGGATATCTACAGGAATTCCCCTACCGTTATCTTCTATTTCAACGCTACCATCTTCAAAGATAGTTACATAAATTGTATCACAATATCCTTGTAAGGCTTCATCTATACTGTTATCCACTATTTCATATACCAAATGATGAAGGCCTGCCTTTCCTGTTGAACCTATATACATTCCAGGTCTTTGCCTTACAGGTTCAAGACCTTTTAACACTTTTATATTCTGCGCATTATAATCCATTTTAATGCCTCCTCTTTTTTATTATTACCTTTTTCACATAATCTTCTCCTAACTTTTTATTCATGTTTTCACGTATTTTTTCCCTAAAAAATTGCAATTCAATAGCATACATCTCATCACATTCTATATAAAGATTTCCTCTGTTAAAGTAAGTTACCTTACAATGCTCATTAAAAGGTACACCAATCACTTCTTTAAAATGATCCCTTGAAATAGACGAAATATACAATTTTCTAAAAAGAGGACTTTTTTTGGAAAGCTCTTTAAAAACTTCCGCTAATTTTTTCATTAATATACTCCTCAAAAGACTTGGAAAGTTCTTTGGAAAGAGATGTCTCAAACTTATATTTTCCTAAGTAATTTACAGGCACAATCCCACCACTTGTATGAGTTAAAAAAAGCTCATCTGCAAAAAAAAGCTCTTTTAACTCTATCTTTGTTTCTCTTACCAAATATCCCATCTCTTTTAACATTTCTATTACATATTTTCTTGTAATCCCCTCTAATACTCCGCTTTCGATAGAAGGCGTATAGACCATACCATCTTTTACAAGAAAAATGTTTGAAAAACTTCCCTCACAAACAAAACCCTGACCATTTAATAAAATAACATCATAGTTTTCGCCTTTGCGCTTTCTTGCAAGATGTAAATCTGCTCTCCCCAAAGATTTAAAATTTGGGGGAATCGATATAGGATCCGCATGCCTAATTTTTGAAATATCTACTTTTACATCCAAAACTTTCTTTTTTTCAAAATACTCACCAATAGAATATAAAGTAACTCCGTTGTTTACAATTCCATATATCTTAATTCTATCAAATTCTAATTTATTCTCCACTTCACATAAAAATTGCTTGTATGAAATCTTTTCCCCCAAATAACTTAAAGAGCCTAAAAACCTTTTGTAATGCTCTTTAACTGCAAACGGCTTTCCATTATACACCCTCAAAGTCTCATACACAACTATCCCATTTAAAACTTTATTGACTAGAAAGCTTTCGGTCATATATTCTAGAAATCACTCCTCCATCTGTAACCGTCATAACAGTTACCTCCTCAAAATTTCCAAAAGTTCCCTTCGATGTTTCATGTAATACATAGTACTCATCATACCCCGTAAATATTTTATTTCTACAGCTTTCTATCAAAACCTTTGCCTGTCTTCCTATTAACCTTTTTCTATATTCCTTTGCCACTTTCTTACTTACTTTTTCAAGTTCAATAACTCTCTCTTTCTTTATATTTCCAGGTACCTTATTATCCATCTTGGACGCCAGTGTATGTGGTCTATCAGAATATCTAAACGCATGAACTTTGGAAAACATTGAAAAATTAACCACATTCAGTGTATCTTCAAAGTCTTTTTGTGTTTCACCGGGAAATCCCACCATTATATCCGTAGTTATTGAAAAACTCTTATCCTCTTTTCTTAATTTTTCAACAAGATTTAAATAATACTCTCTGGTATAGTTCCTTCTCATCCTTTCTAAAACGTTATTACTTCCACTTTGAAGAGGAATGTGTAAATGATTACAAATTTTTTCTTCATTCACAATGAATTTTATCAATTCATCGTCTATATCTTCTGGATTTATAGAGCTTAACCTTATTCTAAAATCTCCCTTTATTTTTACAACGTTCGTTAGAAGTTTTAAAAGTGTGGTATCTTTATCTTTTCCATACTTTCCAAGATTTAATCCCGTGATTACAATCTCTTTATATTCTTTATTTACCATTCTCAATATCTCACTTACCACAAGTTCTATGGGTTTACTCCTTATCTTCGTGCCTCGCGCATATCTAATTGCACAATAACTACAAACATTTGTACATCCATCTTGCACTTTTATGAAAGCACGTGTCCTTTCAGAAAGCGAAGAAAACACATACTCTTCTTCAAGATCATCTGCCTTCCAATAGGTTTTATCAACAAAAACACCAACATTTCCTATTAAACTTTCTATGTTTTTCTTTTCCTTATTTCCCACGATCAAATCTACTTCTTCATTAGCCAATTCATCTGCCGCAATTTGAGGATAGCAACCTGCAACAACAATTCTTGAACCTGGAAATTTTTTCTTTATACGCCTTATTTGTTGTTTTATCTTCCTTGTAGCCTCATTTGTCACAACACAGCTATTTATAACAAACACATCAGATTCCACTTCTCCACTCACCACTACATAACCTTCATTTTCAAGTTTCTCGGTCATAAGTTCAGATTCATATTGATTTAACTTACAGCCATACGTAATTATACTAACTCTCATCTTAATCCTCCCTACTAACTGCGTCCAAAATCCTCATTCTAGTAATAATACCAACTAATTTGTCGGAATTATCCACCACAGGAAGGATTTTCAAACTATGCCTTATCATTAAATCAGCTGCATGTAAAAGTGGTGTATCTTCTTTTATTACAATAGCAGGTTTTGTCATAACTTCCGATACAGATTTATTGGAAATTTTCTTTAAACTCCTCACAAACTGGTTTAAATCCGGTATAAAAGACGCGGTCTGTAACAACGAAAAATAACTAGGTAATGATGCCCTTATTATATCGTTTTCACTTATAAACCCAACAACTTTGTAGTCTTCATTAACCACAGGTACACCTGTTATTTCTTGTCTTGAAAGTATTTTTAAAACTCTTGATACCGACTCATCTTCTAAAACCGCAGTTATATCTCTTATGTAAAATTCCCTTACCTTCATTCTACTCCACCCTTTCAATCTTAAACATTGTTAATGCCTTTTCTATATCTTCAAATTTTGGTGGAACTTTCGCTTTATACCATGTCTTTGCAAGTACAGCTGCATATCCAAATTTTGCAATTTCGATAAGATCTTCTGTCTCAAAACATTTATACACCATAGCAGCCATATAGGTATCCCCAGTTCCCAATAAATGAGCATGGTCTATTTCAACAAGTGGTTTTATAAACCAAACTCCATCAGATGTCACAATAATATCGTAATCTATCTTGTACGAAAGAACCGCCATCTTTACACCGTACCTTATTAATTCTTTTCCACCATCAATATAATCCTGTTCGCTTTCTAATTCTTTACCAAAGAGCACTTTATCTTTCCTGAAATCTGGTCTAATTATACAAGGAGCATCTATCTTTATCGATTCCCTTGAAATTTCATCCCTTGTTTCCCAAAAAACTCTTTTTCCGTGTTTTTTTGCTATCTTTGTCAAATCACCATAGAATTGTACTGGTACTCCCTGAGGGATACTCCCAGAAATAACAACTGCATCAGAGGAAGGTACTATCAAGGTATACCTTCTTAAAAAATGATTTATATCCTCAATAGGTACCCTCGGACCTGCGGAATTTAGCTCAGTAAGCGTGTGATTCTCCTCATCCACAATCACTATGTTTTCCCTTGTTTCATTTTCAATATGTACAAAATTCGTTGTTATTAAATTTGAAATGTTCCGTAGCTCAGATAAAACTATGTCTCCTACATAGCCTCCAATAAAACCTGTAACAATAGATTTTACGCCAAATGACGATAAATCAATCGCAACATTTATGGATTTTCCACCAGGTGACATTCTTGAAAATTCAGGTTCTAATCTATGGAGTTTATTTACTGTAAAATTGTTAATATAAAACTCCCTGTCTAATGCAGGATTCAAACAAACGGCAAGGACTGACAAAAAAATCACCTCACAATTGTATAATCTTTTGGCTTTCCCTCAAATTCAATTTTACCATTTTTCATTGAAATTAACAAATCCGATAAAGGAAGGAAACGCTTAAAAAAGCGCGTGGCAATTATTAACGATTTTTCGTTTGAAACTACGTTTTGCTTTAAAATTTTAGAAACAACCTGCAAGTGATCATCATCTAAGTGGTCTAATATGCAATCTAAAATAACTATCTGAGAATTTTTCAGGTATGAGACAAAAAGAAGAGTTAATATCTTCTCCAAAACATAAAACGATGACAGGCGTGTCTCAAAACCGTTGGGAAGTGATTTTAAGATACCAAAATCATCCAATATTGAAAGATAACTATCAAAAGAAAGCAACTCCTCATCTGTAGCCAGTTCCAAAAATTCACCAAAAGTTAAATAATCTAACGCCTCAAAGAAGTTCGTGTCAATGTATAAAACCTTACTCCTCAAATCCTTTACATCATACTCAAAAAGGTCCTTTCCACATATATTTACACTTCCCACATACCTTATATCATTATACACTTCTTCATTTAATCGTGCAAAAGAGCGCAAAAGGGCAGATTTAGAAGAACCACGGGGTCCATAAAGTACCATAATTTCGCCTGTATTTAAAGAGAAATTAATGTTTTCAAAAAGCGGGATATTATTTGAATAGGCGGAAAAATCAATTACTTCAAGATTTTTCTTTTCCATTTTTTCCACCACTACTCACCATATCTTTCAATCTTTTTTCCAACTCCTTTTTCGCTTCCTTATTACCTGAGGAGGTTAATTTTATAAGCTCGATCTGTGATAATATCTTAACGTTCTTTGCCATACTACACCACCTCCGCTACAACATCTCACCTCTATTTTACACCTTTTTTATTAATTTTACTTTTAAGTGTTTTTACATTTTTTCAAAGAAAGTTACGGTTGAGTGTGAATTTTTTCTCTACCAAAACAAAAACAATCACAAATACTACATCTTTAAAATAGAATATTTATCCAAGATTAATACTTTAATATTTATTTATACTTACAAATTTTAAAATAAATGGGCACACAATGTGCCCATTTTACTTACTTAATTTGAATCCTTTTTACCTTAACATCGCCCAAAGCCTCTGTTTCAATCCGTTTTGTTCCAACTATACTTTTACTTAACACAGATATCAAATAATTCCCCGCTATTATATTTTCATCACTTGATAAAATGTCTCTATTTTCTATCCACTCTTTATCAAGCATATCATCCAGCCAAACGTTAAATTTTGCTGCATTGAGTTTATATGTATAAAGTACAATTTGACCTTTTAGGTTTTTTTGAATTTCGGCAAAGTTTTCCTGTAAATCCTTTTTTATTTTGAGGTTAATAGTTACCTTTTTTCCATCAAATGTGTATGTATAATCAAACATATTTGTATCAAGTACCACACTATTTATCTTTGAAAGCTTTTTTTCTACCCCAACTTGCCTATTAGCCAATACAATATCAAAGCCATTTATCTTTCCACTAACGTATACATCCTTTCCATATGGGTCTTTTATTTCAACTAATGTTTGAATATTTACTACCTTATCTGTGGAATTACTCACACCTCTATTAAAAATACCACAACTACTCAAAATAACTAGCAACGCTATACCTAAAGTATATATTATTTTCTTCATAAATTTTCCCTCCCTTAATTTCCAGAATACTCTATATTAGTAGAAGGCGGTGTATATCCATACATAACCAAGAATACGTTTAAATCCATTTCATCTATTACTCCATCTTTTTCAGAAAATCCAGGAATATATCCCCTATTTGGTGGCATAAAATCAACACGCGGCCCTATATCATATGTGGGATCATATACACCATTTTTTTGATAATTATACAAAGCATTTCTAAACATTAGATAATCATCTATATCCACAACTCCATCTAAATTAAAATCTCCAGGTAGCGTTAAATATTTATTTGCAATAAATTTATTCTTTGAAAGTAATCCTCTTTCAACAGGGTTGTTTTTTAGTTGTGTATAAAGTTCTATGTTAAATAAATCAAAATACCTTGCTTGATTATTAAAGTAAAGATAAGTATTAGTTGCAAAATCCAACCACAAACTTATAGTAGCAACCCTCGTATCTTGTGAAACTCCACTCCTTGAAATTTCTTCAAAAACAAGCTTTAAATAATCATCTCTTGTAACACTTAAATCCGTATTTTCCACAAACGATGGATTTACATCAATAGAAGTTATTGTAGAAAGAGACATGGAAATTTCAGGACTTGTGAGTGTTGCATACAATGTACTTGACAAAGCTCCTTTTGCAGCATCTATTAATATAAACGCCCTTGCTTTGCTTTCCGCGTACATTGGCACAACAAAGGTTACAGTACCTGTAAGTTCCGTGTAGTAAATTTCAATATAAGTAGGCGCACGCTTGGTATCATCAACTCCTAAGTTTAAAGTATCAATAGATTTATAGTCAAAAGATTTATATCCCCACAAACTATTTGAATCCCATTGATATACCTTCCACTTATACGCAAAAGCAGTAGAAGGTATAGTAATACTGGTAAATGGTGTGTATGCATCTATCGTCTTTACCGTTTCGCCCTTTCCAAAATTTACCATTTCAGATGCAACGCTATCCGGTAAGTTGTACTTTATTAGTATAGCATACGTAGAATCTGCTAAAATATCTGCTTCTTTATCATCATATCCAAATAAAATAGTTGCTTGATTACTTTCAAGATAAGGAACATCCAATCCTGGTATCCCAGAATCAAATTGTCTAAATGCAAACGTTGCATCCACAATTGGAGAACTAATAACATTATTTGTTACGTTGCTTATAAAAGAATCGTTAAAAAGCAAAGTTGTAGTAGTTTCTGTTGCAAATTTTATTAGTAATTTATCAAGACCAGCTCTTCCAGATGGTATTGGATCATTTACCGATTGATCCGTGTTATTCAAATTTGGATTAGTTGTGTATTGCACCGTTGTATGCGATGAAATATCACCACTATCAGATATTGAAACAACTGTCGCATCAAACAATATTCCATATTTACCATTTGTATCATTTAAATTCTCCTTAGAAAGCTCTATTCCAGAATACCAATCTTTTGCTTTTAAAGTGATACTAGTCCGGAATGTTGGTGCATCGGCATCAACAAAACCTGTTCTATACGAATTTTGACCTTCCATTGCCCAAAAACCATATGGTCCCTTTGCATCTACAGTATATGCATACACTTTATCATGGCTTGTTGTAAATGCTATGATATAAACTTCTTCATTTACAGAAGAAAGTGGAACCATTGCAGGAGAGCTTATAATTGAAAATGTTTCACTTACATCTTTTTCCCATTCTTTAGCAAAACTATAATCATCATAGCTCATTGAATAAACCACTATCTTACCAGAGCTTTCCGCATTAAGTAATGTAAAAATATAAATCTTATTTTCTGAAGATTTTTTAAACAAAAGAGGTGTAGTGGCAAATCTATATCCAGATCCAAAATCGTTGTAAATGGAATATGAGGCAACTTTAAACAAGTCATCAGAAACTCTTACTACATGAATTGTTCCAAGGTCATCAAAAACATAAACGTACCCTTTTGAGTCAACCAAAACACCAGCGGCCATACTGGAATTTCCCAATTTTATAAAATCTACATCTGAGTTTACCCCTTCAGGTGGAATCCTATACAATGTACCTCCACGACTTACAGCGTAAATAAAACCTTCACTATATGCCATTGGTGTTTCAAAATCTCCGCCCAATTGAATCTTATTAACGTTTGCCGTTAAATTAAAAGAACTATCAAGCGCTATTTTGTAAAAATTACCACTTTTATCTAAAACAAACAATGCGTCTTTTTTTGGAGATAAAATAGGTGCTATTTCTACAGGTCCATCGGTTCCATAAAAATCATTTGTAGTGGTAAATGTATCAGTTCCCATATCGTAAACCAAGTGGTAGACTCCATGCCCTCCATCCAAACCTATTCCAACATATATGTGGATGTTACTTCCATCTGCAAATGCTACAGCTGCCCTTGATACATTACCGCTAATTTCTACTTTTTTACTTGTGGCATTTGTCCTTACATTAACATAGCTTTTTCCATTGTAATTTGAAGTAACATACACAATGTAATTATTATTGAGTATTATAGGATAACTTATATGTTTCCAACCAACTCCTCCATCTGGAGTTCCATAATTCCCCGTTATATTCCCCAATCTATTTATAACATAGTAATACGAATCTTTACTTAAAAAATGTATATCTCCCGTCTGCTTTACTGCAACACCACCACCTTGGACATATCCCGTAGGAGACAATTCGATATAATCATTTTCCCAAAGCGGTGATATATTAATAGCTAAAACAAAAACTGAAATAATAGAAAACAAAAAAACCCATTTTTTCATCTTACACACCTCCAAAATCAGTATCCTGTTATAACGGTAAATACATCTTCTCCTGTATATTCATTCCCTTCTTTATCCTTCACTCCTTTAACAAATAGGTAAAAATATCCATACCCAATAGACGTGTTAACTGTAAAAGTTGCCTGTTTTTCATCGTTTGAAATCTCACTTAAATTCATCTCCAAAACATCGTAAAAATCTGAATAGTGATCTTCTCTTATATACAACACAGGTGTAGAAGTCTTTGATATACCTCCTGGATCTTCAAAACACACGCTTATAGTGTTACTACCAATAGGTATCCTATTATTATCCGTCTTATCTAAAACCTTCCCATTAACGGTCATAGCTTTTAACTTAGGTGCGTTAGTGTCGTTTACAGATACAAATATTTCATTTATACCTGCTCTTCCACTTTCATCTTCTGCATATACCGTTATATAGTGTCCACCTTCTTCTACTATCCACTCAACATACGTTTGATCTACCGTTTCAAAATATTTCTTACCGTCTATAAAGTATATAATTTTTCTAAAATTTATACTTTCAACCGGCACCACAGAAATTATCGTAGAATGTCCCGGGATAAGATTTGATTCATTGGAAATTGCTATCTCAAAATTTAAATAAGTATCCCCTATTAATATTCTTTTTCCTATCATAGATTTTTTACCTAACCAGTCAGTTGCCTTAACTATTAACGAGTGATCTCCTGTTTCTAATTTGTTTAACTGTACCGGGATATTTTTTAATTCTTTTTGATCCACACTATCTTGTAATTTTAACTCTCCATCCAAATAAACCTCATAACTTGAAAGCTTTACATCATCTGAGATATCGACATTTATTAAAATATTTGAATTTGTTGGGTAAGAGAATTTTGAATGTATTACAATTTGCGGTGCCTCATTATCAATAGGTAAAATATTTAAAGAAATTTTTGTGGAATCTTCAGCACCTATTAAATTATCGACTTTTATGAAAAACTCTTTATCACCGCTTTCATCGAACTTTCCCAAATTCAAAAATATCTCTCCAGGTTTTAGCATAGTTGAAATTTCTTTTTTTCCATATTTTGAAAGACCTTCTGTTTCTATATTCACCTCTGGATTTTTGGAATTTACGTCTAAATACAATATTACATCATCACCTACAAAAATCTTGCTTGGAATAACAGATATATTTTTTATCAATGGCTGTGATGGATCATAAACGTAAAGTTTTGGTTTATAATCCTCGTATTTTTTTCCATCCAAAAGAGATATAACACTTGCCTTTAGTGAATATTTTCCAGGCTTATCAAAGGAGACATTTATCGTCTCTGGAACTTTTCCAAAATTTTTTACTATCTTTCTATTGTACTCATCAACTATTTCCAAGGTTCCACTTTTTGCGCCGATCAAATCTCCACTCACGACTATCTGCGCTTCTTTTGAAGCCTCCACCACATCAGGTGCAATTATCTCTAATTTAAAACTATCATCATTTGTTGTACATGCCATAACAATAAAAAGTAAAACGGACAATAAAATTATTATTTTTTTCAAATTCCCACCTCCATACCTCTCATGTATTATTTTTCTATACATATTTTTTGTTACCCTAAAATTTAAATGAATGTTCTTCAACATTCCCCAAAAGTGCTATAGCAAGAATCATTCTAGTTACTAAAACTATTGCTATAAAAAAGCAACACAAGGAAAACCTGTGTTGCTTTTCATTTACAACAACTTACTAACAAATCATTTCAATGAAATTTCTAGACATTTCATAGGTAAATTAAACGTTTTAAAATATCACTTCTTTCATTAATCTGCATGCTTTTTTACGTTTTACTCCAATTCCGTTTCAAAATTCTGCAATAACAAGCACTGTATCTCTAAAAATTGAATTTGAAAATTTTTCTGGTATGTTTTTCAAATATCTATCAAGAAATACTAGATTCTTTACCTTAAAACCTGCCAAAGTTACGGTTTTCATCAAAGTAAAACCTGAAAACCAATATTTATGGTCAGTATTTACAATTTCCATATTGTTAAACCCTTGTATTATATTTTCCCATCTATAGGCATTCGGAGCAGATACAACAAGTTGAGTCGCTTTAAGTTTCTTAATAGCTTTTAGAAATTTTATTGGATTATGAAGATGTTCTATTACATCAAAAACAACTATACTATCCCAGTTTGTTTGTTTTATAATATCTGGTAATTCATAATAATTTTCAATATTAGCACAAATTATATTTTGAATTCCATACACATCTTTCAAATAACGCACTGCTTCACAATCAATATCAATCCCCCAAACTTCTCTAGCTACTTTGAGTATGAAATTATGAATCCACTGTTTAGATTTAATTTTCATACCAATTATATCCATATGATCAGCAAATCCTATATGCAAAACTCTTTTATCTTTCAATCGAGATTCTATAAAATTTTTTAAATCTTTGTACTGAGGTGTAACATTGTAGTTTATTATTAGACCTTTGTCAAAATATTTTCCTTTAAGATATGGTTTAAGTTTTTCAAAATCTTCATATGCGGATAATTTATTATTAGATGTATCTAATCTTTCCTTTTTTGGGTTTTTGTTAAGTATTATTAATTTTTTTCTCAAAACTCTCCTCGTCTGCTAAAATATCACTTAAAACTTTTTTTACTGCATTTATTTGATCTTTAAATGTCCATTTTCTATTGGTAACATATTGCCTATAGTAAATAGAATTGTAGTTGTTTTCAGTAATTATTCTGCATGCTTCTTCTATATCATTAAATATCCAACGCTTCTCATAAAGCTCTTTTGCCCCAAAAAAATTGTGTATCACAGGTTTTATTCCTCTTGCCATTGCTTCCATAATATTATAGGGATGTCCTTCATGAATACTTGTAGAAAGTACATAGTTTTTATCTCTCCACCATTCTTCCATATCGTCTACCCACCCATAAAAGATTACATTATTCTTTAACCCCATTTCTTCAACCATATATTTTAAGTACAACTCGTATCTGCTATCTTGAAAATCTCCTGCAATATGAATTTTGTAATGTTTATCAATTTCTGTTAGCTTTTTAATCACCTGAAGTATCATAGCAGGATTTTTCTTATGACTTATATGTGCTACCCACGCTATGTTGTATCCTTTACTTCTTTCCATGAAAGGTATCTTTTCTAAATCGATTCCATTGTAAATTATTTTACTATCTATTTTTCCTGCAAGACTTGGAAATGTCATTTTCAAAATTTCTCGAATATGCGGAGCTACAAAAATTATTTTGTTCACGTTATTCCAATTTATTTTTAAAGGAAAATTGGTAAACACTTCGTAACTATGTAATCTCACGAGAACTTTTTTTTTCAACAATTCCTGGATAATTTGTTCCTATCACTGCTGCTTCGTTGGCCCACTCAAACCATACTATATCAGCCCAGTCTATACTTGCCTTTATTTCCTTATCGTTCCTCACTGCCCACCGTTGGATCCAATATTCATCTGATAAACCTTTGATCATATCATCTATGAAGTTATCAAGCCCCATTAAACATATTATCGCAAGTCTTTTTTGCTTCTCTGCTTTTTCTATCCGACTCTTTAATTTTTTCAGTTTCGCATGCAAAGCTTCTAAATTTTCTGCTGGAGCGTATGATAATGCTTCGTTTATATGCTCAGCTGCTTTGTCGAAAAAACCCTCAAACATGTAAGTTTCAGCCAGTATATCATGCACCATCCATTCCTTAGGTGAAACGTCGAGAAGTTTCAACGCATACTCTTTAGCCTTAGGGTATTTTTCAATTTGTAGAAACATTTCTGCAAGGTTAAAAAGTGCATCCAAATTTTGTGGGTCAAGCGATAATGCTTTTTTAAAGTTTAATATCGCTTTGTTTTTTCTGCTTGTACTGTAATAAGCAAGACCAAGTGCGTTATATTAATAAGGCGTTTTCGCTTTTCCATCAAGAAGTTCTATAATTTTTTTGTATTCTCCGTTTGCTAAAAATTTCTTAATATTCACTCTACCCCTCCCAACGTTATTGCACATTCAACATAACAACATACATTTTTTCTTTAAATCGAACCATATGACTATCTCTAATCTCTACAACACTCGCCGCTCTCTCCAGCCTCATTTCATTTTTTGTAATATGTTTGATTTATTAACAGCTGCTCATCTGGTACATCTTTTAAAACCTTTGCAGGAACACCTGCCACTATCTTTTTTGCAGGAACATTTTTTGTAACTACAGAACCAGCTGCTACAAGTGCATCTTCTTCGACAATCACACCTGGGAGTATTGTTGCATTAGCCCCTATTCTTGCTCCCTTTCTTATAATCGGCCCTTTAAAAAATTTCTTTCTTTTTTCCGTTCTACCAAGAAAATTATCATTTGTAAAAGTAACCTCCGGAGCTATAAAACAGTAATCTTCTACTACTGATAAAGCAGTAATATACGCCTCTGTTTCTATTTTTACATATTTTCCTATACGAGTTTTATTTTCAATGGTTACTCCTCGACCTATTATAGTCTTTTTACCTATTCTCACCTCTTCTCGTATACTAGCCAAATCCCCAACAAAAACAAAATCCTCAAGAATAGCTCCTTTATAAATAACACAGTTTGCACCTATCGTCACAAAGTTACCAATTTTTAACGGTTTTAGCTCCTTATCCTCAGTAGTGGCTGAAGTAGATGCTTTAAATGGCTTTTTTCCAAGAACTGTGTTATCTGATATCACAGATCCACTTCCAATAATAGTTCCAGAATGAATTACCACATTATGTCCTATAATAACATTATCACCTATCACAGCATCTTTTTCTATAACCACATTGTGGCCAAATGTCACATTTTTTCCAATAATTGCATCTTTGGATATGCACATCTTTTATTCCTCCTTTCTATTTATATTGTTTCATTATAACAAACCAAAATCCTATAAACTCGGATAAGTTGGCAAGATTAGAGAGGTTGGAGAGTGTTGGGGCTTTTTTGTCATTCTGAGCGCGTATGCGCGAAGAATCTTATATTTTTACTAACTTTCTAACTTATCCAACACTATCCAATCTATCTAATCTCGCTAACACTCGCTATCTAAGATTCTTAACTTTGTTCAGAATGACAGAAATAAAAAGATAAGATCCCTCGACTACGCTCGGGATGACATCTTGAGGAGTGAAGCAACGAAGGGGATGTCATCCTGAGGAACGAAGTGACGAAGGATCTTATACACTCGAAAAACCATCCAAGATTCTTCGCACGTATTGCTCAGAATGACAAAAAAACACTAACTTCGCTAATCTTGCCAACCTTTCCAACTCTCTTTTTTATTTCTCTATTTTTAAAAAAGATTAATCAAATCATTTAAACTAAACAATAGGATATTTCCACTAACCTTTGAAAAATTAACAACTTCATCTGTAAAACCATTTTTTGAAAAAAATACGTAAAATTTGTTTTTAAAATCAAACAAGACACTTTTGTCTATCATCTTTTTTACAATAGTCATATCAACCAAACCATTTTTCCATTTGCATTCTCCAAAAAGGATATTTTCTTTATCATAAGCAACTATATCTATTTCCTCTTTTTGCTTTTTTATAGGATTATTTCCCCACCATTTTCCTATTCTTTCAAAAACAAATGGTAATTTTCCATTTTTATTCATCTTTTTTAGATATTCAAAGGCTATATCCTCAAATACACCCCCCAAGTAATCATTTATAAACGGTTTAATCTTTTTTTCTAACACGGTATCCAACAATCCTTGCTCAATTAATTCCCTATTTTCAAAGACAAATCTGTACCAAAATCTGAAAAAATTGTCTTTAATTTTAAAAATGCTGCTTCTTCCAGTTTTGCCTATTGGTTCTGGTTTGATTTTTTCAACTATTTTCAAATTAATTAGCGTATCTATATATTTCGAAACCTTGGCATTATTAACTTTTATTTTTGTAGCAATTTCATTTAATTTTGTTCTTCCAGTCGCAAGTGCTTCTAAAATAGAATTGTACAACATTGGCTCTCTTAACTCTTCACGCAATAAAAATCTTGGCTCTTCGTATAAATAAGACAACTTATTTAAAATTTTTTGTTTTACATTTTCAAAAACATCCAAATTTTCATCAAAAGTTATTAGATATTGAGGTGTTCCACCTAAAATCCCATACACACTAACTTGACGTTTCAAATCATACTTTAGAAAGAACTTTTTACTATCAAAAAAATCAAATGTTGTGATTTCAAATTGTGCGGTTCTCCTACCATACAATGGACTTTCATATCCTAAAACCTCTTTTTCCATAAAACTAACATACGAACCACAGATAATCAAAAATAATTTAGTATTTTTTAAATGATGATCTATCAATTTTTGTAAAATCGATGGTATACTTTTGTTGGAATTCACAAGATATTGAAACTCATCTATTACCACAACCAGCCTTTTTTCCTTTGACCTTTCACCTAAAAAATTAAATGCCTCTTCCCATGTTCTAAAACTACTTAAACCATTTAAATGAAAATATGAAAAAACTTCTTTTGAAAACTTCTCTAAAGATATACTGTCTACAGATTCATCAGCTACATAAAAAATACAAGGTTTTTCCTTGCAAAACTCTAAAAGTAAAGTAGTTTTTCCAACTCGTCTTCGACCATATACAACAACAAATTGAAATTTATCATCTTTGTATAATTCATTCAAACTTTTCAGTTCTCTTTCTCTGCCTATGAACACATTGTCACCCCATCTATATACTTATAAGTTACTAACTTATAAGTAAGTAACTTGTGAGTTAGTAATATTATACCATAAAATAACATCAAAAATACAAATAAAAATTAAAACTCCTACTTTGTCATTCTGAGCATATGCGAAAGGTATGCCATCCTGAGGAACAAAGCGTCGAATGGGATGTCATCCTGAACGCATGTGAAGGATCTTATACATTCGAAAAATCATTCAAGATTCTTCGTCACTTCGTTCCTCAGAATGACAAAAAGCTCCAACTCTCTCCAACCTTTCCAACCTTGCTAATCTCGCTAATTCTTATAGGAATTGTCATTTGTTTTTTTGTCACAACTGTCACAATTTGTAGACAGTTGTCACATAAGTCACAATTTGTGCTATAATATCTTTGAACGGTAAATAAGTTTTTCAATGGCGGTGAGATAGTGAATGAAAATGAAATAAGAGAAATCCTTCAAGCGCTTTATGATACTCCCTTATCTTCAAAAAATCTGCTTGTTAATAGGGATGAAGAAATAAACTCCCTTAATGCCATATGTTTTTATCAACCAAAAGGGGTGTATGGTCTCTGCGGTGAGACTGGTGGGGGAAAAACAACAATACTGAACTTTATCGAACCTGGTGTGGGAAAAAGAGTTTACGTAAGGCTTACAGAAAAAGAAAGTAAAGAAATAATAATTGGTGATATGCTGTACAAACTTGCCAAAGAGATAGAAAAGCATGAAGAAAAAGGCAAGCTTTTAACTACTGCAAAAAAATCAATAGAGTTTATTATTGAGGAAAGAAGCGAGACCAGGTCTATAGGAGCAAGTGGGGGAATTTTTGTTAGTGGAAACTTCTCAAAAACTACTACTCACACAAGAAAATTTAATATCTATCATGCTTATGAGTTGTTAGATGATATTCTCAACTTATTAATTGAGAAATATAACAGAATAATATTACTTATAGACGAACTTGACAAAGAAAAAAAAGAAGAAGTACTAATAATTTTAGATTCATTAAAAAACATATTCGATAAACAGGGATTGATAGTAATACTATCTCTCCCATTTGCTATATATAGAGAATATGCAAAAGACAGATTAAGATGGAACGAATCTGGTAATCTGGAAAATATTTTAAAAGACACTTATTTTTTAGAACCTCTTAGCAATGAACAAATACAAGAAGTAATCTTAAAAAGGCTAAGAAAATATCCTGACTTTTTAGATAGCGATGCTTTATACGAAATAGCAAGATATAGTGATGGAAACCCAAGGGATGCTTTATGGATCTCTCAGCAAATAGTTTTAAACAACCTTCACAAGAAAAGAATAACAGGCAATATCGCTGTAAAAACCATTAAAAAAATCACAAAAAAATATTTTGAAAATTCATTACAACTTACAGACCTTCAAGAGGCAGTGCTAAACACCATAACCCAATATGGCAACAGAAATATAATTGTGAAAAAGCTGGAGGAAAAGGGTATAAAAAGACAAACAGCGTATACCTATATAAATCGTCTAAAAGAAAATGGATTAATCATTGAAAGGAATGGACAACTAAAAGTTTCCGGTAAAATATTTTATATAATATCCAAGTAGTATTCAAATAATCTGTCACAACTGTCACAATTTGTAGACAATTGTCACATAAGTCACAGATAAAATTCTTCACCCGCTTGCTACTCAAAAAGACAAAAAGCCTCTTAGATTCCTCACCCTTGCAGGTTCGGAATGACAAAAAAGGATCTTACACATTCGAAAAACAATTCAAGATTCTTCGCACATATCGCTCAGAATGACAAAAAACACCAACACTATCCAACCTCTCTAACCTCTCCAACGCTCTCCAATCTTGCCAACCTTTCCAATCCTCGTATCCCACTAATCTTGTTAATTATAACAGTAAGAATGCTATAATATATTTAGTAGAAAAAGTTAAAAAATTGATAAAGGAGGTCTCAAATGTGAATAGGCAAAAAATTTTAGAAAAACTCAAAAAACATAAAAAAGCTCTTGAAAATTTTGGAGTAAAGAAAATAGGAATTTTTGGTTCATATGCAAGAAATGAAGCAACAAAAAAAGTGATGTAGATATAATTATAGAATTTGAAGAAGGGAAAGCAACCTTTGACAATGTTGCTGGTGTTGTAGATTTCCTTGAAGAGTTATTAGAAGCTCCTGTTAACTTACTCACACCGGCAGGTATAGAATCTATTATGAATTTTTAAAACAAAGCTATCCAAATGCAAAAATAGATGCTAATTATGGTTTAAAAGAAAAATAATTTATAGCATCTAAGGAGGATAATATGATTAAAGCAAATATGTCTCTTATCCTTAAAATGTTAATTCTCATTCTTGTTTTTGTAGACATTTTTGGATTTTTTTCATCTAAAGTCTTTGAACTTTATTTTTCTATTCTTGGTATAATACTAATTTTAATTTCTCACTAAACAACAACAAATTGCCTAACAATAGCATATTATTTCTCTCAATGCTTGTATGGTTACCCATTGGTTTAAAAGCAAATTTTGATTTATTCGGGTTAGCAGCACCATTTTTGTTTTCCAACTTAACTTTAATATTAAGTGGAAAAAAGGAAAAAATAATATGAGGGCTTTTTGCCATAGTTTTATTCTTTGAGATGGTTACATTATATATACAAATCTCAACATCTTTACTTTATTTATTCATAGGCATAATTGCTCCTATAACATGAGAAAATTGTGAATAAAAATTTAGCAAAGATAAAAACCATTCGATGATTGTCTAATGGCCTATTTTTTATTTTTTCTCCAGATATATAAGTTATATGACCTTTTTACCGAAATTTTTATTTTTTATCTCTAAAATATTTTCAAAATATCACTTAGCTTTTTTTGAATAATAGATTCTTTCATCAGAACTCATGTGTTCTTATAAGAAATAACATCTTTCACATTTAAAATAGTCTAAAGATATTCTATATCTCTGGAATATGGACCGTAAAGATATTGTGCGGAAGGAAAATCATGAATTATATGATCTTACAAAAGAAAGTTTCTGTTATTTTACTTTATTGATTTCTTCAACTTTGCAAACTAAATTTTTTAATTTATTAATCTTATGACTTTATAACATAAACACTCTTTCAAAAAATTATGTGATAGAATAATTATGTACTTATAAAAAAGGAGTGTATAATTATGGATGAAAAATTAATATTTATAAGTGGTTCTATTTCAATTAAATACTTACCAGAAGATGTTACCAAAGAATTAGATAAAATAATTGAAAATAAATATCACGTATTAGTTGGAGATGCAAAAGGTGTTGATTCTCTTGTTCAAAAATACTTTAAAGAGAAAAATTATAAAAATGTATCGGTAGTCACAGTATGCGGAAAACCTAGAAATTTGTTGGATAAAGACTTTAAAGTAATTAATGTGGATGTACCAGAAAATTATGGAAGTAATAAAAGAGAATTATTTATGGTAAAAGATAAATGGATGGCAGAAAAGGCAAATTACTTTTTAGTTATATGGGATGGGAAATCCAAAGGAAGTTTTAATAATATTATTAATGGTATCAGACAAAACAAAGATGTAAATGTTTATCTGTTACCAGAAAAAAAATTTGTATCTAAAGAAAATATAAAAGAAGAATTTATTAGAGATATTTACATTAAAAATGAAGGATATACTGTGAAAGAAATATACGAAATTCTAAAAAAAGAATTTAATATTAAAAACAAAAATGAAATAGTGGACAAAATGGAAGAACTAGAAATAATTAAAAAGGAAAAAAATAAAATTGTGCCAAATGAAAAATATAAAAATTACATTAAAGTTAAAAACTACAAGGGATACAAAACATACAAATATTTACCCAATATTCTAGAGATTTTAAGAGCAAGCTTTAAAAACAAGGAGAGTAAAACACAACCAAATAAAAACAAGCATAAAAATGAAACATATGATAATGCGCCTTTATTTAAATGTATTAATAATAGTAGTAAATAGGTTATAAAAAAATAAGAATATCCTTTTAATTGAGAGACAATGGCAGGGGGATAGGAATGAATGAATATGAAATCAAAATAATAACTAAAAACAATGTTCCTGTTAATGTAGATAACCCAATTTTGAAATACGAAAAAGATAAAAATCGAAAAAACAATTTTTTGCGCGTTGAAATTAAAAAAGGTATTTATAAAATTGGAATTGGAATAATATTAGATTTCTACAACAAATTCACTATAACGTCTTCTCAATATACTCATGTAATGGAAAAAACTAATATTGGAAAGAAGGTCTATAAATTAAAATATTATAAAAATCCTCCTTTAGATAAGAATATTAGGGAGAAATACATTAAAGAATTTTCTGAAACTTTTAAAAATTTTATTAAAAAATCAAAAAAACAAAATTTGGTTATAACATACGTTCCATCATCATCAGTAATTCCAAAAGAAATAGCGTTAATGCTTGGAAATTTAACAAATACAAATGTAGAAGAAATTATTACCATCAATAATAATGATGTAACAATGAAAGATTCTAAAGATATAGAGCAAGCAATAAAAAATGCTAAGAAAAAATATAAAATAAATTCCAATTTAGTTGACAAAAATACGTGTTATATAATAATAGATGATATAATGGGGACTGGAGCTAGTATAATAACTATTTTAGAAAAGTTGTATGAAATTACAGGAAAGTATAACGTTTTTTTATTCTGGCAAAGGATGCGAAAAGATGAACATACTTAAAAATAGCATAAATTATCATACTGTAAAAAACAAACTAGACTGTATGAAAACAACTCAGCATGCTTTAAATATTACATCAGATTTAAGTTATACATACAAAAAAATCAATCATTATCAATATTTTGATGCTTCTAATAACTTAGTATGACAGAATTATTCTTTTTAAAATTTATCACAAAATTCTATCTCTCTTCCTGTTTTATATATAAACTTCATCAAATAATACTCAGACACATAATTGTTGACATGTCTCCTCTCCAATCTTTCCAACATCTCTAACACTCTCTAACCCCGCTAACTCTTACAGGGATAGTCATTTGTTTTTTGTCACACCTGTCAAATTTGTAGACAGTTATCACATAAGCTTATATTATAATAAATCAAAACAGCATATATCCTTTAAATGGTGGTATTATAGTGAAAAAATTCTTTAAGCGCTTTATGATACACCTTTATCTTTCAAAGACCTACTTAAGGTTAAACTTTAAACACTTCTATACCTCTAAAATGATTAACTCTAACGACTAATTCAGGATTATATCCTCCATTTAATTTTCTCTCCAAACCTTAATCACTATGATTGTTTTAAAAGCCATCAACAAACCTCACTGTTGCAACTGCTCCGTTCATTTTAAGATAAACCACACCATCTGAAACTTTTAATTTTTCTATATCGCGTTCCCTTGCGTTGCAAAGGTATGCTTCTTTGAAATCAAAATTTGGTATTATCTTTAAAACCTCATTCACACCAAAAGGAGCATAAAATCTTGCAATTATTCCATTTCCTTTAGAAGCTCTCTTTACAGAAACTGTTAAAACCTTATTGGGGAACACTCTTATCAAAAAATCAAATTCTCTTTTTAGCTCTTTATAACCATCTTCCCAAGGAAATGATAATTCTTTTAGAGATTTTATTACTTTCTCTTCAACATTATCCTTTTTACCAACCAGCATCACACCATAATCTACCACTTCATGTTTATGTTTTTTCAAACTCACAGGATTGGCTGGAAGACCTATTATTCCAAAAGCTTTCTCCCTTTGAGCGCTTCTCATAAGAGAAATTTCTATCCTTCCATTTTCTTTACACGAAATAGCCCCTGGAAAAGGTTTAAATATGACAAGATGATAACTTTTTGCTTTAAAAAACGCAAACTCATTAAGCGGCCAAAAGGTGGGAGCATATATTTTTTTACATGGACGGTGTATAACGCCCCCTGGAGCATGCATATATATACCATGAAAAGATGCTTTAAAGTTAAAACGAACGCTAAGCGTGTAGCCTTTTTTCAATCTTCCTTCTACTCTAAAATATATTATTGGATCTTCATTCTCTATCCATAACCTTTTTTTGAAAACATTTCCTAATATGCTAATAACACTGACAATTTCCAAAGCATTATTATGTTCTATAACTTTTGTTTCGTAAACTTTTACTGGCTTTTTAAATTCTTTCCAAATACCCCCCTTAAACTCATATCCCATTCTCCAAAGTCCACCAGAGTCGCGGTAAAGGACACTATCATTTGAAGGTAAATTTAAAAGATTTTCCTTGTCTTTAAAACAAAGGCGTGTTATAAGAGAAGTCCTTTTGTTAATTTCAATTTCATAGCACGCCGTTCTTATGAAAATTTTCTGATTATTTTCTGAAAATTTTGGAAAAAATCTAAAGTTTTTTTCTTTTTTAGGGGTATGCTCATTGACTTTTGCAAAAACTTCTTCTAATTCACCTTCTGCGTCTTTTAACCATGGAAGCTGCTCCCTTTCAACAACTTCGTCAGTAGATGTCCCGGTTATAAAGTCGTGATGATTGGAAAGAGAAGCTATCCACCAAACCTTCTTCAACTTCTCCCAATCGGATCCATTATAGTTTTTTGAATAAATGAGCATCTTTTCAAAAAGAAGCGCTTTTTCCACAAGAGAATGGGTAAGTTTTTTAACCTCTGGTCTTGATACGTAAAAACCGGTCCAGTAAGGATTTGGATCCACTTCAAGGACAGGTAATTTATCCTCATGAAACCCAACAAGGGTAAGATAATCATCAAGGCCTGCAACTACGGTCCATATTCCCGTCTTTGAATAATACTCTCTATTGTAGCGCTCAAGTAGCTCTACAAGATCGGAAATTGGCTCTACAAAATCGAATCCTATTGGGCATAGCATGTATGGCGTTTTGCTGAAAGGTTCTAAGATCCTAACATACTGGTGAACTTTGCGGGCAATGTAACATCTTGCCTTTAAAGGAATTGCAAATCTTGCAAGATATACCCTGCTTATTCCTATGTATGAGAGCATGTCGCCCATGCCATAGGTAAAAGCATTCCAGTGAGCAAGAACTTTTCCTCCATTTTTGTCTTTCCAGATAAAATCAAGAGTCTTTTCCTTTTTTAGCAAAATTTCTGCCGTTGAACCTTCTCTTGGAAAATTTTTCCTGCTTTCAAGATCACAACCTGGAAAGTACATTCCATCCACACGAGTTATAGCCGTCTTTTCAAACCCTGCAGCGTTTAAAAGGGATGGAAGAAAAGGTGATGCTCCAAAGCTATCGGGGAAATATGCAACCTTAGGTTTTTGAGTCATTTTGTTCTCTTCAAGCCAAAGCTGCCCAATTAAAAAATCTCTTAAAATAGACTCTACTTTTGGAAGAATGGTATCTGCCGAAGTTGGTGCGCTGCTCATAAGGCGAAGCCTTCCCTCGTTAACAAACCTTTTTACAACTTCTCTCTTTTCCGGATTTTTATCCAAATACATCTTCAAAAAGAAAATGTTTTCAAGTGAGTAAATCCTTCTTGGATTTTTTTCTAGTTCCTTAAGTGCAAGATCAAGGTTTTTCTGGACAAATCTTTCAAAATACTCCTCTGATGTGTAGAGCCAGTTTGGATCCCAGTGGCTAGATTCGGTAAAAATAAGCACCCTCTCTGCGTCATTTGGAATTCCAAGGTGCTTCCTTACTTCAAGTTCTTGTGTCATATTTCACCTCTACGATTTTTTCAAAAGATTTTTTATACTTGGCTTTTTCTTTTTACTTCTAACTCCTGGAAGAAGTTCAACAAACGCATAACCAACGTGTTTTCCATATAAATCAATTACCTTTGCCATAAGCTCAAAATACGCTATATTAACTTGACCATCCATCATGGGAACTACTTTGTAAAATTCTTTCTTTACACCTGGAAGCATAACATCCCACCCAAATGAAAAAACATATCCATCCACCTCTACAAGTTCCTTCTCTTTAACCGTAAAATCGCAAATCCTCTTGCTCTTTCCATATTTGTCAACGTATGTTCCATCCTGATACGGATGTTGTGGAAAGGAAAAAAGCATAACTTCTTCATCATCAAAAAATCGAAGAGAAAACCACTCCCAGTGCGTTGCAGGATCAACAATGTTAAAAGGTCCCCATTGCCTGTCAAACCATGATTTTCCAAGAACATCAAATTTTCTTTTTTCTTCTTCAGACTTTATAATAATCCTTCCTTCTGTTGGCATATTCGTAAAAGAGTAATAAACAGTTCTTTGCTTTGAATCTTTTGGAACGCCCATTATCAAAACTCCATTATCTCCATGCCACACTCCGCCTTTCCCATAGCCAAGTTTAAGCTCAAAAGAGAATTCATCAGTATTCACCCAAAGATTCATTCCATCCTTTGATCTCTTTAAAACGGCATAAGGCAAAACATCTATGGTCCTCTCGTCTTTAAATACTTTTCTTTCAAAAAACAATGCCTTTTGTTTAAAATAGTGCTTCTTTCGTGAAATATCTGTGAGAGCAAGCTGGAGCACTTTCAGAGTAATACCATACACTCTGGCCCTAAGAAACGTGTATTGATACGAAAAGATTCTTTCTGAACTTTCTTTATCCATAAGATATCCTGTGATATACCACCATCCAGAAACCCCCTTATGAGGAAACCATTCTTCTTCAAAGTTTTTGTGATCTTCCTCTTTATATGGTATTAACAAACGCTTTCTCATACTTACCATCTCCCATGAAAGTTTATATTCTAAAAAACGTTCGGTAAACACTATATGAATTAGATAAATATCCGATAACTTTTTATTTTAATTATACACTTATTCACAACTAATACAAAAACATTTGCAGCATTGTTTAAAATGATTCTATTTTAATTATTTTTTTAATTAAAAAAATGTTATAATAGATTAGCTAACTTTTTATGAAAGAAGGTGCTATCATGGCAAAAGTAACAAGGGAAATGGTGGAAAGGGCAGGAGTTGATGTGGACCAATTACTTGAGCTTCTTGTAAAAAACGCGGCAGCAGAGCTTACAACTTACTATTATTACACGATTCTCAGGGCAAATCTCATTGGAATGGAAGGAGAAACTCTAAAAGAAATAGCAGAAGTTGCAAGGATAGAAGATAGAAACCACTTTGAAGCTCTTATTCCAAGAATTTATGAACTTGGTGGAAAGCTTCCCGATGATATGAAAGTCTTCCATGACATGTCAGCATGCCCGCCGGCAAGGCTTCCAGAAAACGTAACTGCAGAAAATATCTTAAAAGTTCTCGTGGAAGCTGAAAGGTGCGCCGTTCGTGGATACACCCAGATATGCAACATGACATTTGGGAAAGACCACAGAACCTATGATCTTGCCCTTGCAATACTAAACGAAGAGATAGAACACGAATCATGGTTTTCTGAGTTCCTTGGAGAGGGACCATCGGGACACTTCATGAGAAGAGGAGAAACATCACCGTTTGTTTCCAAATTCCTAAAATGAGAGTTTTTACAAAAAAAGATCTTTTAAAATATAATGGAAAGAACGGTCGCCCTGCTTATATAGCTTACGAAGGTCTCGTTTACAACGTTACGGAAAGCTTTTTGTGGAAAGATGGAAACCATCAGGCACTTCACAAAGCAGGACAGGACCTAACAGAAGCTTTAAAAAGTGCTCCTCACGGAAAAGAGTTTTTGAAAAAATTTCCAGTTGTTGGTATTTTGAAGGAATGAAACTTATCAAAATGGAAAAAGGTGGAATCTTCCACCTTTTTCTGATTTCAATTTTCTTTAATAAGATTTTCTATATCTGTAGCATGTATACCACTCCTTGGAAACTCTACAAGCCTAACCTTTCTACATTTGTAAAATGAAGAGGAATACGTTTCTTGGAATAACAAATAAAAAATAGTATTCTAAATAAAGTGAAGAATATGATTAAAACTCTCGAAAAAACGATAACTTCATGTTTTCATATATTATTAGAGTTAACTATTCCAAAGAATTTTTTGAGCTCGTCTATTTCCTCTTCTTCTAACAAATCACTTAAATTATTTACCAATCCAGCTAAATTTAAATTTTGTTCCTTAATCGTTTTAAATCGATTATCTTGTAGAAATGGAAAAATACTTTTCAACATATAATATAGGAAAAACTTTAACATTTTAACGCTTTCCAATTCTTGAAAACCTCCATAAGCTTTTCCAAATATCATTTTTTCTGAATCCACAAAGAAATATCTTTCTAAACAACTATCTAAAAACTCTCTAAAAGTTTTAAGGTCATCGCCGTTAACTATTTCAAGAAGCAAAGATAACATTTTCTCGTGATTTTCTTTACTTTCAAATATGATAGAATCCAAAACAGACACAAGAGTTCTAAGTGCTTTATCTACGTATTCATTCTTGCATAGTTTATTTTTATAACAATGTTTAATGATAAATCCTCCAAGCAATAACATACCGTATATAATCTTTTTAACAAACAAAGTTTTTAAACAAACTTTCTGCTCATCTTCTTCAATATTATTATCAAAAATAATTTCTAAAACCATTTTAAAAATATTTCCAGGCCAAATTCCAGTAAGATACTCCCAAATAAAATTATCTTCCTTTTTAAGGTATAGATTGAATATGAAATCTACAACTAAAGCCGCTGAATAATTTTGAAGTTCATCGTTTTTGGCTATGTTTTCTTTGAACTTGGTAAACATCACCATAATAAGTTCGTTGAACCTTCTTATATATTCATAATTTTCATCGACTTCGATAAATCCCCTATTATAACTTAACAAATTATTAACTAATGTTTTAAAAATTGCATCATCCTGTTTGTTAGTTAATCTGTAAATAGTGGAACTTAAAAATGAGAAATCCTTAAATAAGTATATTTGATAAAAACAAACTTCTAAAATTTCATCAAGTACTATTTTTTTATATTTACTTTCCAAATTTTGCTCGTTCTTTATGAATGAAGATATAATAATATCAAAGTACATTAACCGTTTATCTTCAAAAACTTTTGAGGCTATTTCCAAAATGCCTCGTTTTCTATTTCCTAAACAAATCTTAATAAAATTTTGATCCTTAGTTTTAAATATATTATCCAGAACATATGAAAATAATTCCTTTTTATCATATTTAACCAAATTTTTTACTAAGTTTAAAACATCATCGAAATTTTTCTTAGAAATTATTCTATCAATTATCTTTTCAGGTTTATATTGCAAGATTGATACCCGATAATATAATAAAACTCCTATTATCATATAAGAAACTCCTATAAAATCAGAAAGTATAGGAAATTTATTATACAAAAAAATGGAAACTATCATCCACACCACAAAGAAAATAGAAAAAAGAGACAAATAAACAAGACTATTTTCCCCCATAAATCTTTGTACAAACTTTTCAGGTAACCCCTTATCTACGATTCTATTGTAAGACCAAACACTTAAACTAATCAGAATAGACAAAACCGTTAGAAATACTCCAGCAAAATTTGCCGTAGATTTCATATATTCGTAAGTATAATTATTACCAGACATTTCAAAAAACACTTCCGGAATTATTATTTCCGTATCTGTCGAAGAATTTAATGAACCAAATTGAATATTTACAGATGTCTGTGTATCTAAAGGTATCTTCAATATTGTCTGTGAAGAACTTAAAGCAAATAATATAAATAAAAAAGTTAAAATTAAACCAAACTTTTTCACTATACTCTATCCTCCTTGTGATTTAATTTTCTAAATAAAAAGCAGAAAAGAAATTCATTTGAATATAAACACTAAGTATTAAGTAAGATGAAAATTTTAATAGGCGGGAACGAAAATAGTGGAAATTTTCTTAAGAACTTTAATGTCTAATCTTAATACCTTACACTAATTTTTTTGTGAATCATATCTTGTTTAAACCTTATAATTTTTCCTCTTTCAGTCTCTTTCCAGCACTTTTCTTTATGAGTTAATTCTGACAATTTTTTCGAACTTAAATTACCGTATTCTTTTAAAACTAAGTCTATTATCATGTCTTCTTCTTTTGAAAGATTTTTAATTGATTTATAATTTTCACAGTAATTTAGACAGTATTCTTTATCTGGATGTTCTGAAACCACACCTTTTTTCTTGAGATATGTAAGAATAAGATCGTAATTATAAGGTGTTGGACCATATTTATTAGATTTATATCGCAACCCAGTGATAGATTTATCAATCATCGTATAAGATACTGCATCTATATAAAAAATTAATTTGAATAACTTCATAATATCTAAGGTTTTTTTAATGGACATTATTCTTGATACAACACTACAAAATTTTTCTCCATCAAATACTGTATATCCATTCAAATCCGAAGGAATATTTCCATGTTCTGATAAAATTTCTTGTTCAAATATTACATCGATTGTGTTATTTGACAAAGCAATCCTTTTTAAAAATTCATCTCTTTCTTCTTTTGTAATCCTTCCTTCAATTAAAGCTTCATTAACAAGCTGTGCAAAATTTTCCCCGCCTGGAATTATGTAATCTAAATACAATTTAAGCAATGGCTCAGTCAATCTTCGGGTCCCATTTTCGAGCTTTGAAATTAATGATTTTGTTCTTCCTATTATTTTTGCAAGCTCTTCTCCTGTTAATTTAAGATTTTCCCGAGCCCTGCGTAAAATATCCGGAGAAGGTATATTGTTTCCTTTTTCATATTTATTCCATATATCTCTCCATGCTTTTTCTATTGAAGAGAAATCTATAAAACTTGACTTACATTGGGGACAAACAAAAACATCATAGGAAACTTCTACTTCTTTTCCTTTAAACAATCGCTTTTCTTTTCCTCTTCTTTTTTTCAATTCTGCTCCACATTTCGGACATTTCATTATTTCACCTCCCTTCAGAGCTGTATTCAGGTAAATGCAACGAAAGACAAATAACATTTTCTGAAGCATTAAAACTCAATTTAAAATAAACAAATTCGTCTGATGCATAACCATTTGGAGGTTCAAATTCTTCAGGTAAAAGATCCAGATTTGAAAGAATTTCATCCAATGGCAAGAATTTCCATACAACTAACCAATTCCCATCTCTCATTTGATCTTCGTCTATTTCATCTGGTTCATATCTACACGCAACATTCCAAACAGATTCAAGAATATCGTATCTATCCAAAACACCAGCTTTGAAAAATGATTCTATTAAATCTTTATTTTTCTTTCTTTCATATAAAAATGATATATCAACTCTTTTCTCCTCTATTACCTTATTAATTAATTAATTAATTCTTTAAAATACTTGAAAATCTCTTTTCTAAATTTTTCCAATAAACTCACTCCTATTATACATCTTTTGTGTCAACTTTGTCAACTTTTTTGGGAGTCTGTTTCAAAAATAGTAAGAGACTAATCCAAAAGCACAAAATAGATACAAAAATATAATAAAATACTTTTGAATTACCTTTGAATAACCTTTTCTAACAATAAACAAAAAAATTGCTACATACAAATTGTAGATTAAAAACTTTAATAGAGCCAACATTCTTGCCATATCTTCTCTGTAGGCATAAACATATCCACCAAGTTTTGTTTTTATGTTTCCAAATAAACCTTCTATTTCGTTTCTTTGCTTGTAATCTTTTTCCAAAGGTTGTTTTCTAAGAGAATTTTTCTTTCTTTTTATTATTGGTTTTATTCCAAGTGTTTTTAGATAATCTTCGAGCCATATAACATCATACAATTTGTCAGCTATGAATTTAGAACCTTTAAGTTTTATTTTTTGTAGTATCTTTTCAAGTAACTTTATTTCACTTGAATAAGCTTTATCAACCTCTACATATTGGAAAAGTTTATATTTTCCCTTAGTTAAAACTACCTCACATCTAACGTGGTCTTTTACCTGACGTACAAATGTACCTCTCATCCAGTGTAAAGAAGTTCGTTTTTTAAATCCTATTCCTGTACCATCTACAATAACACTTTGTATATCTTCTTGGAGTTCATCGTGAATGTAATTAATAAGAAGTTTTATAACTTCTTCTAACTGAAGAACTCTGTAATGAAAATCTCTAAGAGATGGAACTCTCTTAAAGTATAACGCTCCCATTTCTAATGTCTCTCTAAGTGAAAAAGCAAACAGTCCTTTTAAAACTGCTTAGGTCTACCCTCAGAGGTAGATTTTATTATTTCCCCTTTTATTTTTGAACCCCTTCCTCTTATTTTTGAAACACTCCCACTTTTTAATTGTTACCTGTGGGTTATTGTTTTGAAAGATGCAATATATTTTCACAAGTTTTTTCTAATTCATAATTGTATTCCCAAGGATAATTTAAGTAAACAAATTCGTTTATATACTCTTTTTTGTCTGTCACATCTTTTCCAAATGCTATCCATTTTTTCACTTGGTATTTATATTTCAATAAATTGCTATAATAATATAATCTTTCTCTTAATTCTTGTTTCCCATACTGAGAAACGAAGAGAAATCCAACACCTAAATCTTTATTAATTATTAAAAAATTATGTCTTTTATGATCCGTTTTTGTTTTTGAAATTTTTTCATTCATATACTCTATTATCTTATTTCTCGTAGAATTATCAAATTTTAAAAGCATACTTATAGCATCCGAAAACCCAAAAGTTCCAACGTTTTCCAAAGCTTTTATAATCTTAAGTATTTCATTTTCAATTTTTAACCTTGGTGGAGGGCCTCCGTTTAAATAATAATCATCAAAAATATCTATCCAACTATGTAATATTATTGAATCTGGTTTTTCATAATTTTTCAGTGTTTCAACTTGAAAATTACCTTTTTCTAAATACCAAGCAAAAAATGATAATTCATCAAAAGATTGAAAAATGTTTTCTTTTTGAGCTTTTAATCGTTCTTTTAAATAATGTATAAAAATACTTGGATATTCCACATGTCTTGTGATAATATCTAAATCAAATAGATAAACAGACCAGGGAAACTCATTTTCGGAAAATAAACCAAATTTTTGTAGTTCTTTTAGATTTGTGGCAAGATTCATTAGTGTTTCTAAGGTAACGTTTATAACATAAAAAGAACTGTAATTACTTGATTCAATTTGTAATTTTTTACCAGATTTACGAATAAAAGTTGCAGATTTTGACGATTTTATATACTCGATTACTCTTTTTCCCTGTCTAAACGCTTCTTCTGTAAGTTTTTTTAAATCTGTTTTCAGTCGCTGTTCATTTCCCTTTAAGGCTTTCTTCGTCAAAATTCCTGATTTTGACTCAACGATTAGTATCTTATTATCAAATAATATTAGTAAATCAACTTCATAATCCTTCTCATATTTCAAATTTCTATACATGTTCTTTTTAGGAAAAATTCTGGAGAAAAACTCATAAACTTTTTCTTCAACATACAAAGATTTTATTCTTTTGTATTGTTGCCAAACTTTCGTTTGGTTGGTTTTTTCATTATTAAGAATATATTCAAAAATTTCAGGAAATCTAAAAATCAAATTTTCAGGTAAAAGGCAAAGATATTCATCATCTTTTAGATGTATAAGAGGTTTTCTGAAAATTATGTTTTCATCAAGAGGAGAGTTATAATTTTTATTTTCACCAAATTCACAACTGAAAAATTCAAAGTATTTCTCAAGTTTATTTATATCTTTTATCCCTTCAAAATTAAATTCATCTTTTTTGAGCGTGAATATTTTACAAATATCTTCCAAAGTCACTTGTAAATTCTGTTCTTTTTTATCGTTAAATTTCTCTTCAATTTTTTTAATTATCTTTTTACCAAAATCTATTGCATCATTTATTGAAAAGCCAAACTTGTTAATAAAAAAGGGATCAAGTTTTAAAAAAACGTTATCAATAAAATCTTCCAATTGAAATTGATAAATTTCGGGATTTATTTGTTTAAGTAATTCTATGTGATGGGTTGGAATTGATTCAGTTTCAAGATATTTACTAAAAACAAATAAATCTAAGTATTTACTTGTCAACTGAATCAACCTATAAATTTTCTTTAAATTGGGTTTTTTAATTAGATAATTATTATTTTTCAAATAAACGCCTGATAAAAATTGTAAAATTGGTTTTTCTCTCAGTAAATACGTAACTTTTGAATAGTCATTTGAATCAAAATGATATAGAAAAGCAATATATGAAAGGACATATTTTGGATCATATCTATTTATTAATTTTTCAATTTCATTTTTAATTTTTTCACGTTCATTTTTCAATTTTTCTAACATAATTATTCTCCTCATTTCTTAAACATTTACCTTTTATGTTCTCATTTCAAAAATAATCATGAGAATCTTTTTCAGCGATTTTAACAACTTTTCCATTTTTTTCATTATATATAAGTTCTTTTCCCAAAAATCATGTGAGATATCACTTTTTGTTGTAGTAGTAAACTCTTGAAGAGCCTCAACAATTTCCTGATCTTGATACTCTAAATTTCGGATTTTTTTGTTTTCACTATGATATTCAAAAAATCTAAGCTTTTTAGCCTCTAATTTAATATTTGTTAAATCTGCTTCTATTGGTTTATCTATTAGGAAGAAACGATGGAAAGCAAAATTTCTGACACTAGCTACAATTTCTCTGTACTCTTTTAAAGATGGTTTTTTCTGATTCCCCTTTAAGATAAAAGGAATTTTACTGAATTCATCTTTTAGCTCATAAAACTCAGAAAGCGTGCACCACAAAATCAAAGGTTTAAGGTCGGTGATTGTCACAAGCAATTTCAATAATTTAATTGAATCATCGGCAAATGAATAAGATAATCTTAATAGTTCAATTAATCCTTTTTCTTTTTCTTCACTGTTTTTTGAATAAAAATACTTATTTAAACTACTTTCATACTTTTGTAGCTGACTTTCAAAAGACAAGATCATCTTATTTATCAAGCTATTTGAATAATCACCATTACTATGACTTCCTGGTAATACTAATTTTATATGTGCTTTTTTAACAAGTTTATCGAATGCTTTTGAAACTTTCTTTTTAATATTTTGCTTATTATCTTCATTAAATTCTTCATTCAATGCTTTTAAAATTTTTTCAACAATGCACTCCGATAATTCCTCAGAATAAACAAGTGAATTTATTATGCAATTAAAATTACCTTTTTCATCAATTTCTTCTATATAAACTTCTTCTTCAATTGAAGGATAATACTTTAATTTCTTTGCTTTTTTAAATTCTAATTCAACTTCACATGAAACTTCTTCTTCCAAATTTCCTATAAGAATAAAAACTATATCACCAATTACTTTAATTTCACTTCTAACCGCATGCTTTAAATCTATTTTCGAAATTTGTTCACTATTAAAAAGTACCCAATCCTTTTTTATATCACTTTGAAGTTCACCAACAAAAACTTTCACTTTATTATCTTCCTTTGAAAAACAAAGATATCTTGAATTTTTAGTAGTTTTCACGAAATCTTTTCTATAAAAGAAACTATTATTAATGCACACCACTTTATTTTTTGGTAATTTTTCTAACATACTTTTTAATTCAGGTATTTCATCAATAACCATATTAACGTTATTTTTAATAACATCTATAATCTTATTACAAGTTTTAGAGGTTATTGTATTCATAAAATCCCCCTAATCAAAAGAATTATAATTATTCAAAATAATTAATTTGTTCGCGCTTTTGTCAGATTTCAATAATTATATTTTTTACACGATAACAGCCTAACTTTTAATTGGATTATTTTTTATAAGAATTTTCTGATATCATGTTTGGAAAAAATAATAATTTTGTTATTTTTATGCCACTCCTGAGGCAGATTTTCTTTATTCTTGTGCAATTACAATAACTATATAGACAACATTTCTTAATTATCTAGCGCAGCTTATTATTCTTCCTTTTAAATCTTTCATACTCATGCGAAAATTGCTTTAAATCACTTTCTGATAATTTTTCAAGCTTGTTTTTCAAGTTTTCAAATGCGTATTTAGAAAATTTATGAATTATATTTTTCCCACACTCTACTTCTAAATGATATCTTTTGTCACCCTTTAACTTGTACTTCCATACTAACACCTGCACATCATATAGCCTTATTCCCAACATTCCAGCCAAATCTTTTTGCAAATAGGGGTAATCCTTATTTGGATCTAATTCAGGGATAATTATTCCATGCGTAGACTGTATTTCACCCACAATTCTTAATGCTGGTTCACCATTTGTCTCTACAAAATTTCCTTCTTCAATAAAATTAATTTTTTCTACTAATTCATCTAAAAGTGACTTATCTATTACAAGTTGTCTGTCAGGTGTTTTGGTAGTTTCAATACTCCCATTTAATAAGTCAACCAAAGCAACATTAGTTGGACCAATTCTTGCTATTCTTTCAATGAGATTTATCCAATGTTGTCTTTCCTTTTCTTTATATTCTTCTATAATTTTTCTTAACTCAGAAAACTCTATTTTTCTTGTTTGACCTCTATAACGATAATAGATCTCTCCTGATTTTAATTTTTCCTTTGTTTTTCTACAAATCACCGGTTTTTCTAAAGACTCTTTAACAAATATATAACCAAAAGACTTTTCTCCAATATCCACAATACCCATTTCCCATTTTATTTCTGGAGCAAAATATTCAATTAAAAAATCCGTAATTTTTTCTTGTTTTATTTCATTGAATTTTTCTCTATTTATTCCTATAAGCAGTCTCGGGCTATCTTTTATACCAAAAATTATATAACCGCCTTTGTTATTGGCAAATGCAGCCATTGTTTTAGCATAATGTTCCATACTTCCAATCCCAAATTTTTCTTTAAACTCAAAAGTTGAACTTTCACGATGCTTTAGATATCCTTTTATGTCGATATTTGTCAATAACGATTTTAAATATTCAATATGACCATTTTTCATCCCTGAATCTTCCCTTTCATTTAGATTACTGAAAAAAGTAAGATGTAATTCTTAAATATTTTTACATTTACAAAATTTAACCGAAGTTTCTTAACCTATGGTAATAACGTCAAAAATAATATATTATTTAATAAAACACTCTGAACCTATTGATTATTGGTCGAAACTTTTTGAACAAAGCTCTTTGATCTTTTCAAACCAACCTTTCACTTCATCCCAAGCATCTAATTCTTTTAAATCTTCCTTAGTAATTTTTTTAGATAATGAACCGCATAAAAAATTCTTTAGATCAGTTTCTCTATTAAATCTATTTACGTTAGCCATAGATAATTGGTTAAAAATCTCCTTAGTAATATCTTCTTTATCCCAATTATCTATCTGCAATTCTATTTTGAACTCATCTTCAATAACTCTCCTTGGAATATAATTTTCTATTTCTCGTTTTTTTGTTAATGTAGCATAAGAACCATCTTTACGTTGATTTACTTTTTCAACTTCTTTTTTATACTTTTCATCTGTATCACGATCATACAAATGAAATTCTACGACATTTGTATTTTTTAAAGCATAAAGTTCTATCCATTCTTTTAAATTACTCCCATTCAATGGAATTATTGAAATTAATTCACTTTCAATTTTTTCTTTTAAGTCTATAATTTCTTTCAATTCAGGTATATTTTGATTTAAATTCAGAAGAAAATTTTTATCCGTTGTGCCTTCAACGCATATTACAACTTTTCCGATAACAGGCAAAAGTCCTAGCTGTTTTACAATTTTATCTGCGATGCTTTCATTAAAAAGATAAACCTTCGCAATACCTTTCTCTTGTTCAACATACCTTATGCTATCCGTTTGAAAAAATCTTATTAAAGCAGGACTATGAGTGGTAATCAATATCTGATGCTTACCATTTTGAGAAAGTTTAATTAAACTATTTATTAACGTTTTCTGTAATTCTGGATGTAAGCCTGTTTCTGGTTCTTCAATTGCATAAATTACATTTAGATTATCTTTTGATGTACTTTTGGATTTAATTTCAGCTAAAAAAGAACTAACAAGTACTAAACGCCTTAATCCACTTCCCCTTTTGTTAAGTGGTATATCATTATCAGTATTGTAACCTATACTCTTATAAACTTCTTTCCATTTTAATTTTCCCACTTCCGGTATATTTGGTTTAATTTCTGTCTCCTATTGACTTAATTCCTTAAATTTCTCCACTGTAGCATTGGCGATCTTTTTTAACTCTTCATCAATTTCTTTAGCAATTTCTTCCAATTTATTTTGAATGTCTTCTCTCTTAAATATCTCATCAACTTTAGTTTTTAATGGATCTTGTATTTCACTGTCCTGTTCTGTGTTTGGTCTATCAGAATGAAATAAAGAAAAAACCGGTAAGTATTTTTCTATCTGCCCCCATATATCTTTCATTCCTTCTTCGCTTATTTTTACATTGATTTCTTTTAATTTCAATTCTCCATCCTTATTTTTATAATAATCTCTTATACATTTTCGCAGTTCAGCACTTTTTCTATGGTCCAGACAATTCAGTCCCTTCTCTCTTACAAAATTTTGCAATTCGTTAATCTTTTTCTTTAAAAGGGCTTCTAAAAAATTATCATTAGTTGGATGCATACATTTTATATATGTTTCTTTGCTTTGTAATCTTCCATTTTTAAAGACTTTATAGACTTCAAGAAATCCTTCTTTGTTTAAAAGATATTCATCTTGAAAGGCTGTTACGTTATTAGCATCTATAATAATATATTTTGGTAAATCTTTAAAACAAATACCTGTTTCAAATTTTTCGTTCCCTTCTTCTTTTGCCTTAATATTCAAATCTTTTTCATCTATTTTGGTTGTTCCTCTGCCATCGTTCAAAAAATATCGATAGCTTCTAATATTGTAGATTTTCCCTGATCATTACGTCCAATAAAAACTGTAAAATCTTCAATAGGTATCTCATTACGCCCATAAAATGCTCTAAAATTCTCTAAAATCACTTTAGCTATTTTCATTTTATTTCACCCCTATAATAAATTTATTACCTAATAAATGTTTTTATTTAATTAAAATTTTCATTTTTTAATTTTTCACATCAATTTTTAGATAACAAATCACTTCCTTCTAAAATGAATCATGAATAAACTACCTAATCCATCCACCTCTTTCATAACCCAGTTGTACATCTGCCATATAAATCTCTTTTTCCACAATTGTTTCCCTTACCACAAAATAGTCCGAAATTACTTAAAATATCTTAAAATAAATAAAATCAATCTATCTCACATTTTATAAGAAAGTTTAATATATTTTCTTTAATTTCCATTAATCAAATTTAAAAGAAAATTCGTGAAATCTTTCAAAGTTTCTATTAAATCATTTATTTCATCATAAACATAACTTATTCTCGAATCATGTGGGAAATGTACTTCCTTATTCGGTTTAAACTCTTTTAGCAAATTGCCAAAATATCTACTATTACTTAATCTTTGAAACTGTTCATCAATCTCATCTGATTTGTTACCATATCTATCTTTTAATTTCTTTTTTATACCTGCCTCTATAAAACCTCCTATTCCTATCTTTTCAAGTTCATTATATGGTACTTCAAGTTTAATTTCTTTTGCAACTATACTTAATACAGTTTCTAAAGCTAATCTTGAGTATAACGCAGCAGCCCTTAAATCCTTAATTTCCAAATGCTTCTCAGCTTTTTCAATGTAATTTTTTGGGTGATGCTTTATTTTTGCTGACCCCAAAATTATTTCTTGAATTTCTGAACCAGAATAATTATCTAAAAAAGTTTTATAAACATTAAAAGTATTTCCATCAAATTGATGTCTAATAACATCAAAAAAGAGTCTATCTGAGGTTGTTATAATTAATTGATATTTTTTTCCTAATTCTTTTAAATACTTTATTAAAAAATATCTTCTTTCATGGTCTACTGAATAAATTGGGTCATCAATTACTATAAAATTCAAATTATTTGAATTCAGTCTTACTCTTGCAATTAAAAGTGCAAAACCTAAGCATCTTAAATGCCCAGTACTTAAAAAAGTTATTGCATCAACTAACTTTTCTCTACCCTTAATTTTTAATTTAAAAGTTATCTCATGGTCTTCTATATTTGGCTCAATTACAATGTATTCAATATATTGATTCTTTGCCTGAGTAATTTCATTGTATATATTTGTAATTTCTTCTTTGCTTATTTTCTCTAATTCTTCTTGAATAACTCTTCCATATTTTTGCTCATACGAAATGTAAAATCTATTTATGTCGTTAAAAACTCTTTCTCTTATTTGATATTCATTTTCCAATCGTTCCAAAATCTTGTTTTCTTTTTCCAAACTTTCAACATTTTGTGTGTATCTTCCCTTTTCCTCCAACAAAAATATTTGTTTTTTTAAATTTCTTACTTTTTCATCTATCTTGCTCATTTCAGAATTTATAAAAGCTATCAATTTGTCAGAATCAATTAAAAAATCTGCGTCTTTATAATAACTCTGAATTGAACTTTTCAATCTAGATTCCTTTGAATGTATGTTTTCTAATTTATTTTTCAAATTTTTCTCTTCCTTATCTAATGAAATTACTCTGTCTAAATTCTCTTTTAAACTTCTTAACCTTGCTAACACTTCATTATAACTAATCAGTTGACCACATACTGGGCATTCCTTAATATTTTCATTTTTTGAGAAATATGTAAGAGCTTCATCAATTACTCTCGAAATTTGGACAGTACTCGTTGAAATTTCTAATTGTTTTCTTTTTATCTGAATGTCTTCTAATGACTTTTTCAACTTAACTTTCTCAGTTTGATTATCTTTAAAGTCCTTTAAAACTTTTTCTTTTTCTCTCAATTCTTCTAACTTTTCTACTAAAGTTTGTTTATCTTCTTTTTCTAATATTACTTTCCAGTTTTTCCCTAAATTTTCTTCTAATTTTGATTTCAACCTTTCGATATCTTCTTCTATATTCCTTATTTGTCTTGTTTTCTCATCAAGCTGCTTACTAATACTTTCATATTCATTTTTTGCTGTGTTTTTAAGCCTTTTTAGTTGCTCCTCAAAATTTACCAAACTATCAAAACCAAGTAATTTTGCAAACCTATTCCATAATGACTGCTTTGTATCTATAACAAATTCTTCTATACGTTTGGAATCAATAAAATTATTTTCAATTCCTTCAATTTTTTTGCAATCAGTCTTCCCACCTAAAACTCTCTTACAACTTTCTTCTTCTCCGTTATATTTATATTCAATTTCAACGTAAGGGATTTCATCAGGTAAACAAAATTTATTTCGTAAATATTCTAGTTTACTATTTATTTTTCTTACCTTCGTTTCATTTACATCACCAGTTAATCCCCATTCAAGAGCATCAAAAAAACTGGATTTTCCCGTTCCATTTTCCCCAAATAAAAAGAAATGTTTGCTGTCTAAATTAATAATATGAGGAGTTTCACAATATCGAAATCCTCGTATACCGTTAATTTTCACTGTTTTTATTTTCATATTTTTCACCCTTTTCATGGGTTTTATAAAAATCTACAATTTCATCATATTTGTTTCTTAAATAATCTCTTCTTTCGTTTATTCCAAATTCTTCTCCAATTAAACTCAACAAATATTCTTTAAAGATTGAATCTTCAATTGTTTCAATTATTTTCTCTAAAATTTTAAATTGTTTAGACATATTTTCCACTTCCTTTTCATAACAATCTTTCTAATTTAATTAAATGTTTTTTCATCTATCCTCTTTTATCAATTTGTATTAACTTTTTACCATTCCACGCACAAAGACATATACTTTTTTCTTCTTTATCAAATATACAAAACGTAGGCTCTTTTCCTACCCAGCTTCCAGAATTTGCGTATATTATTCTTTTGTCAATTTTTTCTATTTTCGGTTTATGAGTATGTCCCAATACAACAAACACTTTTTCCATACCTGTACCTAACAATCTTTTACCAAGCATTATAGAACCTTCTACATCATACTCTGAATAATCTCCTGCATATTCTTTGCTCGCAGGAGTAACATATGATTGAAGATTACCTGCTATTTTATAGAAAGGGGCTGTAAATTTTTTCTTTAACTCACTTAAAGCTATCCCGATTCCAGCTCGTAACTTTTCAAGTTGCTCATCAATATCTTTTGCTCCAAATCTTTCAAGTATTCCAATTGTCTGGGCAATAAATTTTCCTAATACACCTTTGGAACCTCCTGCTAATGTTGAAACATCTCTGTTGTACTTATCAAATCTATGACCATGTTCAATCCATAGATTTTCCTCTGAATAATATGGGAATATTAATTTCTTTTCCTCATTTATATCTGACTTATCTGTTAACTGGATAGGGCCAAAAGGAAAGGGAGTTGCTTTATAAACAAGTTTTGCAAAAGGAAGTGAATCGTGGTTTCCAGGTATGTAAATTATCTTTTTTCCTGTTTCTTTTAATTTAAGAAAGACTTTCCATAAATCAACATACATTTGTAATATTTTTTCTACTTTACATTGCCAAAGTTCAAAGAAATCACCTGCTATAACTATCTTTTCAATTTCTTCATCATTTTTAATAAATTCAAGAAATGTTATAAATTTTTCAAAGTTCCCTGATGTATAAAAATCATCGGCATCAGACATATCACCGACATGTAAATCACTTAAGATGACAGTTTTACTCATCCCTATCCCCCTTGTATTTTACAACTCTCCATTACTATATTATCATTTTCATATTAACAAAGTCAAATTTTAACAATATAATTACAACAAAATGTTAATTATTGTTTTTATAACGCATTTGTAAGAATCTTGGATGATTTTTCGAATGTATAAGATCCTTCGCTTACGTTCAGGATGACATCTCCTTTTCATAGTCATTCCGAGGAGTTACACGACGAGGAATCTTTCCCCGTTATTCTGGGCCCGTGAGCGCAAAGAATATGATTCTTAGTCACTTCGTTCCTCAGAATGACAGAAAAAGGGAATGTTATCCAAGATTCTTCGCACGTATCACTAAGAATGACAAAAAAGAAAGATTTCCTCACACGTCTAGGTTTGGAATGACAAAAAAGGTGTTCACACCTTCAAGAATTAATAGTCCATCGGAAGTAATACTAAAACACTTTACAAAATAAAAATGTTCTCTCAATCAATATTAGCTAGACTATTACACCATTCCCATGTAATATTTTTATAGATTAAAGGAAAAACCTAAATTTTTTCTAATTCTTCTAAACAATAATGAACCTTATTTATCCTTTTTTTGTATATTTTTATTTTCCCTCTTTTATATATACATTTTTATCTTTACTTTTACATTTTTTCTCTTATATCAAGTAAAACAGTAACGGAGTCAAAAAAAATATCATCCGAAAGAAGCAGGCAGGCGAAAACTCTTAGATTCTTCAGCGGTTTGCACCTCAGAATGATAAAAGAACTACAACACCCTCCATCATACTCTTCCCCATTCAAAATATGCTATATTCCTTTCTTCCTTGTCAAATTCTACTCCTATTATGTATATCTCTTTGCACTTTCCTTTATACTTTTCATGATATCTTTTTTCTTTTAGCTGCTCTAGTGCTCCCTTTTTCTCTTTCCCTTCTATTACTTTAAATTCAAATATATAACATTTTTCTTTAAACCTTACCGTTAAATCTATCCTTCCTTTATTTGTTAC
>NZ_LBFC01000016.1 GCF_001990485.1 Thermosipho affectus
CCTTTTTTTGTACATTTTTATTTTCCCTTTTTTATACATTTTTATGTTGACTTTTACACCCCTAGAAAATTGTACCCATTGTACCACTTTTTCATCTCTTCTTTGTCTACCCCTTCTAATAACTCTTTAAATCCTTCTTCTAATTCTTTTTGCGTTATACCACATATGCTCGTATACCTTGGATCAAGTGTTATATCGTTTAAATTGTTCAACCCAGAAAATATCGATACTTTCGAAAATTTGGTTACCCCTGTTATAAATACAAATTTTATATATTCATCTGCGTCTTTTATCACCGAATAAAAGTTCTTAAGGCTTTCTCTCATCTCTTTTGCTATCTCTTTTTCTTCTATGTTGTCTAATATCAGCTTGTCATATTCGTCTACTAATATTACTACTTTTTCTTTCTCTTTTTTGTATACCTTTTCTATTAGTTCTATAAATCTATTCTTTATACTTTTCTCCTCTAGTTTTATATCGTATCCTTCTGCGTGTTTCCTTAATATCATATCCTGTGTTTCTCTTAGTTCTTCCTCTGTTTTATGTACCCCTGCTCCAAAGGATATATAAATAACAGGATATTTTTTACTCCAATCCCAATTCTTCTCAAGGTATAACCCTTTAAATAGTTCCTTTTTTCCCAAAAATGCTTGCCTTAATGTGTCTAAAAATAAGCTCTTTCCAAACCTTCTTGGCCGTGAGAGAAAAAAATATCCCGATGTCTCTTCACTTAACATCTTTATAAATCTCGTCTTATCTACATAATAAAAACCTTTATCCTCTCTCAGTTTTGCAAAACTTTGTATCCCTATCGGTAATCTCTTCATATCTTCCACCACCTATTTGGTCTTTACGTATATATTCTAACACTTAATAGCAGTATAGATAAAATAGGATATTTGATAATAGATAAAGATGTAGTAAATATATTCTTTCAACTAATCTCAAAAAATATTATCATCTTTTTTTATTTAACTTCTTTAATTTCTTTCTTCGATTATAAAGCTTCATATTACTTCATCTATAATTATATGGCAACCACCATAATGTTATACATAATAACGGTCAACAAACATATTAATTTTTGTAAACCTTATAGCACTATATTTTCTAATATAACTTCAAATATCTTCAAAGAATAAGTTTGATTTTAGAGTCATCAAACTTAAATAATACTTCTCAAGTTTATAAACAAAACTACTAACCATTGCCAGAGGAATCTTTCTCCGTCATTTTGAGGATGTAGGCTCCTTTGTTACTATGTTACTCAGAATGACAAAAAGAGGAAGTGTTATTCAAGATTCTTCAGCGCTTTACACCTTTCAAATGACAAAAAAATTTCAACACTTGCCAATCTCACTAATCTTTCTAAGCTTCTTTTTTCTTATAATCCTTATACAAAAGTATAACAAGAACAATTAAAAAAGCTATCATTAATGCAGGTACAACCCATAAAGTATCCAAAGCTAATTTAAGACTAACAAGTAAAATTGATACTGACATAAAAACTGACATCACCATAAAAATTTTAGTGCCATAATACCAGCCATATGGAAAAAAGTGTGCGCTCGTTATCATGGCAAGAAAAATTATCATTTCTTCGGGCCTTTTTATCATAGCCCATATCACTATTGGATAATATATAAGCTGTGCTATGTTTAAATAAAATCCCAAAATAGAAAGAGGATTATCGTCTATCTTCCATTGTGCCTTAAAGATTTTCGAAAAAAACATTGCAAGCGGAAATAACAAAGCCGTAGACCATAAAATCAATGAATTTTTTGTTTCTAATGAAAATGGGGATAACAATATAACAAGCATAACTCCCCAAACCACAGAAGCAGATAGTAAAAACGCTATCCCATTTTTACACTTTACAGACAACTCTTCCTTCCAAACCTTTAAATCCATCATCAATCCCCCCACCACTATTTGTTATATATTTCGCACACAAAACAAAATATCACACACATTCTAACATACCATTATAAGAACGTCAATTAAAGTTAGAATTCTCTTAAAACAGAAGAAACAAGTATTATAAAAAGCGTATTCAATGGGATGTCATCTAAGATCCTTTGAGCATATGCACTTAAAATGATTAAAAAGTTCAATACTTACCAATCTTTCCAACTTTTTTTTCATTATTTTCTGAACATATTCATTAACTATTATCATCTGGAATATTCCAATAAATCTAAATATAACTTTTCATTCTTGATATAATTTAGGTATTAAATAATGTTGTTCATTTAAATACAGAAGAAATTATTCAAATCTTAAAAACTATACACAAAAAAATAAATAGCGGTAAGCTTTCAGATTATTGGGATAACTTTAAACCACTTTCCATAGCTTTTTATGACAATTCATATGTATACATAATAGGTTTTGACAATCCTCCTAAAAACTTTATAGAAGAACAAGGGATTTTCATAGGAAAATGGATAGAATGAAAACTTTGTAGGAAATACTGCCATCAATTTCAACGGAAAATATATGGGAATATGGAATATCTCAACAATGGATAAGCTCGAAACATTTCCATTTTTTTATTCGAAAATAGTACACGAACCCTTCCATGGTTTTCAATTTCTAAATAAAGATAAAAGATTTGCAAATGAATTTCTTGCCTTTCAATATCCATTCACCTTGGAAAACATTGCCCTGAAAATCTTATAAAGAAAATACCTTTTAAAAAGTATTTTTGAAACAAATAAACAATTAAAAACAGAATATGTGAAAAAATTCATATCCTTTAGAGAAAAAAGACGACACTTAATAAATAACTTCCTAGATTACGAGCTTGGATTAGAAAGTACAGAGGGAACTGCAACGTATGTAGAATATAGAGCATTATTAGATGAAAGCAAGTTTCCAAAAAGCTTCTTAATTTCATTGTTTGATGAAAATTTAATAAAAATTAAAGATTTAAAAAACTTTAGAGCCAGTTGTTACTCAACAGGCATGTACATCTCACTCCTCCTTGATCAAATAACTCCCAATTGGAAAATAAACTATACAACCTCAAAAAAATATCTTTATAACTTTTTGCTTGATATTGTAAAATATCAACCATCTGACTTAAAAGATTTACTTGCATATGAACAAACTAAAAAACTAGCGCAAATACTAATACAAAAACGTCAAAATGACATAGTCCAAGCATTCGAAACGTCTGAAAAAAACAACGGCTACAAAATAGTGTTAGAAGGAGAATTTAATCTATCGGGATTTGATCCCATGAACATTCTCAAAAAAAATAATTTGCTGCTACACAAAACATTCTTGAAAATTAAATTTAAAAAGAAAGAGTTGTTTATAAAAGGTCCTGCTGTATCTGAAATGGATAATAATGTATGGAAATACAAAAAAATTATTTTCTTTTCAAATCAAAAAACAAAAATTGTAAGAGGAAATACGATTGAAATTGACGATGTAATTAAAATAGAAGGCACACTGTATGAAAACAAAGCAGGATTTTTCATAAAAAATAGTGTATAGATAATGACAAGGTTTTGAGTAATCTACGTAAAAAGAGAGCACGTAATGCAAAGGGAGCTTACACACTCGAAAAAACATTCAAGATTCTTTGTGCATATACACTCAGAATGACAAAAATCCAATACTTGTCTTGTTAAATACCCTCTACTTTTCCCATATGGATGGTTTATTTGAAAAAGTGAACTTATCTATATTATTTTGTCTTATTTAAACTTTCTACCTTATTTTCATAATATTTGTGCAGATTAACAACTAACTTCCTACTTCTATAAAAATATATAACAGTATCTACTTTACTACCCTACACTAAACTTTCCATAGCTATTTCTAACATTTCTTTTGCAGAATACTTCCCCGTGTCATATAATTCTCCATAAATTCTTAAATACTTATCCGATTTAAATTGGATTAAATCATAAGTAAGCTCTTTTGCAAGTACCATAGTATTGTAAAATTGTGGCAAACATTCATATGCCATATAAAACTGTTGAAATTGCTTTACCTCAGCTTGGGTTTGCAATCTATCATTGGAAATAAATTTTTTTATCATAGGAAGGCCCAAATCTATCAATATATGAGTACCAACCTCATGACTTATAAAATCAAGCAACCAATCTAACCTGGAACCAGAATAAAAAACATTTCTATCATACCCTAAGGAATTAGCATTTGGACCATTTTCTATGGAAAATACCAAAACTATCTGATATTCCCCAAACTTAAAATCAATCCCAGTTACCTCTTCCCAAGACCTGATAAGATCCAACTTTTCTAACTCTTGATTTACAACTTTTGCTTTTTCCTCAAGTTTTCTACTCACATCTGGCCACACCATCGATTCATAAGACGAGAAATTTTCCTTATAAATTTTTCCCACTTTTTCAATAAGCTCTGCTTTATCTTCTATATTCTTAAACCACTCATCATTTATTTCTGGAAACCAAAACCTTCTCTTTTTAACATAATCAGCATACTCTCTTAAAAAATCCTCTTTTGTTCTTCTCTTTAAAGCCTTTAGCAATAAATAAAAATACTTTTGCAGCTTTTCTTCTGAGTCAAGATTGAGGTATGCTGGAAAAAAAATTAATGGATCTACAAGCTTTGAGGCAGTCCCATTTTGAAAACTAAGAATCTCTCTATTCATTTTAAGAAACTCAAGGTCCTCTTTTCTCAAAAAACAAGAATAGTCTTTAGTATAATCATTTTGAAAATTTACACCAGAAGCCGCAAAAACATGAAATATATAATTTACCCCCTTTTCAACTGTTGCAACCACTTTCTTCAAAAAATCACTCCCTGCCAAATAACCTGCCATAATCTTCACAGCTTGTATACAGTCGTTACACTAGTCACAGAAGGTAATATTCTAGATGCTAAATTTATTTTACCGGTCCCCTTTCAATAGATGTAGAAATCATTTCTTCAAACTCTTCTTTTGTTATATGTTGTGGTGTGTAATCTCCTCCTATATTCTTGAGATTTCTGTAAAAAGACCTCATGTGATTCCTTGAACCTTTCATTAAATTGCTATATACAGCTTTTATATCTTCGTTGTCAGCCTTTTGAATCCAAGATTGAAGATCAGCTATATCAAGGTCTTCTATTATCATCCCCACTATTAAAGCATCCTTGTAGGATTTTGAACCAATCTCAATAAGTTCATTATAAAGCTCCTGGATTTCTTGATTTACAAATTTTCCTTCTACATCTTCTTTCACGGGATCATCTATATTGTATTTGTCAAGTAATATCTTTACAGTATCCATATGTGTTTGCTCAGATTTTGATATATTCAAAAATATCTGTACTTTCCAAAGTTCATAAAGCTTGAAATACACATCTCTTGCAAGTTTTTCTTCCTCTCTCATAATCAAAAGCCCACTTATTTCATCTGATGAAAGTGCTTGTTTCGGCATAGAAACAAGCTGATCTTTTACAGAAACAAAATCAAAACCAGCATTCATCCCATTATTTAAAGGCACGTTAGGCCCAGCTGCCATGAATAAAACCAAAACAATCCCCAAAAATATTACCACACTAAGTTTTTTTAACATACTATCACCTCCTAGATAAATAATACACAAATAACCTTAAAACAATCTTAAAATACCCTATTTTATATCAATTTCCAAAATCTCTCCCACTACATACGGATTTTTTTTTGTTCATCAATTGGACGTTTATCTGTTGCTATTACATACGAAATTTTTCTTCCAAAATTTAATTTATGCGAAACTTCTTTTACAATATACCCCAAAAGAGTTGTTCCACCTGTTAAGTTAACTACAATACTTCCAAAGCCTTTCAGAAATTCTTTTGCTTTATCAATTGCACTTTTAAGTTCATCAATCCCCTCAAATGGATCATTTATTAAAATCTTTTCACATTCTCCTCTAAAATTTGCTTCCTCTTTAATTTCATCTAAAAGCTTTTCACATTCCCTTGAGGTTATTACTACAAGTTTTTCTGCACTGTATTTTTTAACACAGTAAAAAGTGCTCCTTGCGTTGTACCAAGAGGTGATAGTATAGCTGTCTTTGAAACATTTCTTCTTAGACACTCTTTCATAAAGTTGTTATTTTTAAATTCATCTAACGGTGTATCTATCAACTCTTTAACTCTTTCACACAAGGTACTTTTAGAAAATCCAAAATGGGAAACATAATTACGTGCTTTTCTAATACTTTCATCTATACAACCTTGAAATTCTCTTGTTTGTGTATCAAAAAATTTATCACTTAAATTTTTTTCATAAAGAACAATATTTATGTAAAATTCCCTTGCAAGTCTTAAGGCCATACCTATATCTTCTGTTTCATAGTAAAACTTTATAAGTTCTTTTTCAGATTCTAGCTCATCTTTATTTAAAATTACTTTTCCTTTATTTGCGTCAAGTTTTTCATACCTTTTGCGGTGAAAGTTCAGGGATAAACTCTTCTATCTCATATAAAAATTCCCTATTATTCAAACACTCCACAAGATTGTTTATATTCTTTTTTAACTCTTCAACTGAACCAAGCCTTAAATAAAAACTAAGTCTTTCTAAATTTTTTCTTAAATCATTTAATTTTTTAATATCTTTTTTAAACTTACCATTTTTTGATTTTTCTTCTTTAATTTTTACTTTAATCAAACTTGCTAAACTCTTTGTATAAGCATACTCTTTAAACAACTTTGCCGCATACAACCATTCTGTAAATTCTAAAACCTCTACTTTATTTAAAGCCCTTGTTTCATCTTTATCTTTATAATATTCCCCATACCAAATTCCTGTAATTTTTGAATTTTTCGCCTCTTTTAAATACATATCCGCTACAAGTAAAACCATTGGAAACCATCTAAATGCATGGGTAATATCTATTTCAACTTCATCATTTTCATCTATAACCCTTAAAATCTCTTTCAAAAAATCTTTTATTGATATTTCTTCTGATATATCAATTACATCATAATGTACGTTCTTTCTCTTCAATTCAGGCTTTGCATGTTTTATCCAATTTTCATTACTTTTTGCATCTTTAGTTAAAAAGAAGATGATTTCCAAATTTTTCGAATCTTTTTTTTAATACTCAAAAAGTGCTAATGGAAAAATTCTCTGTCTTACTTGAACTTTCACTATATCTTCCCGTACCCAAAAATGTTAAAAGTTTTTTCATAAAATCCCCCATGTTTTTTTATAAAGGTTATAAAAGATGGTATAATTTTTTATTATTCATACTCTCCTTGCATCTCTTTAAAAATTTTGCTTTTTTCATCATCTCCTGAAATATAATCCATTTTTAATGGTGTAAATGGGAAATTTTTACAATATGGTGGTTTTCTGTTATATTTTAATATCGAAATCAACTTATTTTTTACAAAATTTAATACAAACATCCTCTCATTTCCTCTTCCATCAAACTTTTTTAGCGCGCATAGTAATATATACCATATAGTTTGTTTTAAGTCTTCATATGACTCACATTTATAACCATACCTTTTAAAATACCTCCCTGCTATCATATCAACCTCTTTTTTATACTTTTCATATACATTCATTAAAAACCCTCCCACAAAAAATTAAGAATATATAAGAATATATACATAAGTATACCACACATACCAAAAAAACAGGAGGGGACATTCCCCTCCTGCAAAACTTTATTTAATTAAAACATCACATTTGTAAGATAATCTATTGCAGGAGATAAAATCAAGTGCAGCATTTCCCTTGATATATCAATGTTTAAATCATCGAATATGTTATCAACAAGTTCAATAACTTCTTTCTTTTTGTTTTCTCCATCTCCTGGTCTTTCTACAAGAATCATAAAAAGTTTAACCACATCCCACAACATATTAATCACCTACTTACTGAATTAAATCAAGAACAACGTTTGTGTTTGTTTCAATAACACGTGCTTCATCAAAAACATATCCTGCTGGTACAAGCCCATTGTCTATTAAACTTTGTGCGTCTGTCTCAAGTTCTGCCGAATCAATATTTTCTATTGGTTCAGGAATGTTAATTCTTAAACTTTTTCCCTCTGTTTGATTTCTAAAAACCAAAGCCAACCTTTTCATCCCTATCACCCCTTAATATTTTTTCATTCAAATATCATTATCACTCAACTATCTCATAAGTAACAACCATAGCACTATCTACGGAATAATTTGTGTATTTGTCAATAATCTGGACAATAGCATTTGCCTTAACAACATCCACAGTATCCCCAACATTTAATGTTTGTCTTTTAAAAACTGGTTCTCCATTTGCATCTGTGCCTGTAAGATACTTAATAGAAAGCTTTTTCATATCAATACCCCCCAAAATTTTTTCTGCACGCTGCCGGCCGCGTACATATAAATATATCTACACAAGAAATTGGATTTAACGTAATATATACAAATGTATAGAGATTGTTACATAAAAATTTTTGTAGTGTTCTATCAAATGTACGAATGACCAAGAAAGGGAATGGGGAAGACCAGAGAAATGGTATTTAAGCTCAAATAGATTTGACAACATGAAATCTGTTGTTGACTTTACTGAAACATGAAAAACATTCAACAATAACAATAACAATAACTAATACTCCGTTCTCAGAATAAAGCGATATACTTGTTTTTCCTATACTATATCAAACAATATTAAATAGATTATTGCACCATTCTTACGTAATTTTAATTAAAGGAAAAATTTGAATTTTTCTCTAATTCTTCTAAACAATAATATCCAAATAACAATAATGAATCTTATTTTTCTTTTTTTGTATATTTTTATCTTGACTTTTAGATACACCTCAACTACAAGTAAATCTTTACCATCTCTATTTTTAACATATATCAAGTATAATCATCTATCACGTACCATATTATTTATTCTATCCATTAAATGAACTAGTTCTTTATCTGGCACACCACCTATTTCCTTTGTTCCGTCTTTTATTACAAAAATTACATTTCCACCTAAACCATTTGCAAATGCAACAACAGTTTTTAAAAATGACTTTTTATTTCTACTAGAAAGTTTTTCTTTAAACTCAAGATTTTTATTTTCACCTTTCTTAATTTCATTAAGTATTATTCAATCACCTTAGAGTCCAAAAACAAATTTAAAAACTTGGCATAATTCTTTTCTAATTTATAAATCTCTTTGTTCATTATCGAAAGTAGTTTTTTTTAGTTTCTTTTATTACCCAAATATGATTCTTTTGAAAAATATCATCTTTATTTATTAAAGTTTTTATTTCAAAAATTTTTCAAGTTCAATAACTAATTTATAAACAAGAGTAGAAGGATTTTTTGAAGAAGGTTTTGTATTACCTTGCTTTTTGTGCTCATTTTCCATCCTTTTTGCATTTTCAATAGCTACATATTTTTTATCAACAAATCTATAATAAACATCACCAAAATTTTTCCTGTATACAGGAAATCTATCTTTTAGTTTTTTTATACAATCTTTAGTTGTTAATGGTGTATTATAATAATCAAAATGCAACAAAAACCAATATTCAAAGCAAAGAACTCGACTACTGCTTTTAATAACGTGGGATGAAGCTGGGTATCTAATTCATCTATAAACAATATTTTTTCCTCTTTTAATGCATAAATAATTTCACCAATTATATTGAAAAGTTTTTTTGTTCCAGCAGATTCTTCTTCAAAATTAAATTTTTCTACATCAATAACATTTCCATTTTCATCGTATATATTATGATATGTATAAAGTTTTACATTAAATAGCTTATCTTGTTCTCTAATATTAGCATCTACAATCGTATTTTTTACCAAATCAGGCAACTTCGATATATCTATTTCACTTTTTGTATATTCGAAATCTACTATATCAAAGTCTGCCTTTTTTAAAAAACTAAGTATTTCTTCCTTTGTAATTTTTCCTTTTTCAAATAAATTTAGAGTTTGAGCCGGAGAAGAAAAATAAGGAAATTCCCACATTATAACGTTAATCTTTTTGAAAAAACTAACTATTTGTCTTGCAAGCTTACTATTCCATTGAGCAAGAGAAGAAAGAAAAAGTGTGTTTTCACTTGTTTTCTTTTCCACACCTTTTGATTCAGAAAAATTGCCTCTTTCTATCTTTTGGTCTATTCTTTCAAATATTTTAGCTTCTTTTAATCTTTTGTTTTCAAGATTTGCGCGAAACAATCATTCGCTTTTAATTTTTTTACCATCAACTTCAAATCCATATCTATATATGAAATTTCCATTGATAAACCTATTCTCAAATATAGTATATAGTTTAGGAATAGAAGAAGTATCACCTGGGACAGTTTTTGTACATTTTTATTTTCCCTTTTTTATGCATTTTTATCTTGACTTTTACATTCGAAAGACAATCCAAGATTCTTCGTCACTTCGCACCTCAGAATGACAAAAAACTTCAATCTCTCCAATCTCTCCAACCTCGCTAACACTTGCCAACCTTGCTAATCTATCCAACCTATCTAATCTCTCCAACACTTGCTAATACTGTCATCCCGAGCACATACGAGGAATCTTATTTAAAAAAACAATAAAAATAAATAAGGAGAGATAAAGATGAAAAGGTTGAGTTTGGTTTATAGAAATCAAACAGAAGGAAAAAGTTTAAGGATCAATATCCCAGAACCAATAGACAACATTGATTCTGCTGAATTAGAACAAGACGCACAAAGTTTAATAGACAACGGACTTGTTCCAGCAGGGTACGTATTTATGGAGAAAATAAAAAGAAAGAAGTAATAAATTTAATAGACGAAATATTTGACGACTTAAACATCAATATTCCAAGAGAAATGCTTTATGTTATTTTATCTCCTGCGATAGATTATCTCTCTGGTATTTTATTTTGATTAAATAACATTTTGCAGGAGGGGATTATCCCCTCCTGTTTTTTTGGCACACATGGTATACTTATGTGTATATCTATGTATATTAATCTGTATGGTATATGCTTTTCATATTTTACCGGGGGCGTCATGGATGGAGATATATAAGAAATATAAAAAAGACGTTGAAATGGTAGCGGGAAGATATTTCAAACGATATGGTTATAAATGTGACTCTTATGAAGACTTGAAACAAACCATATGTTATATATTACTATGCGCAATAGAAAAATTTGATGGATTGATTTCAATCGTAAAATACAACAGGAAACCACCATATTGCAAAGAAACCCCATTTACGCCATTAAAGATGGAATATATCTCGGGAGATGATGAAAACAACTGTGCATTCAAAGAATTCCAAGGAGAATACATAGTATAAAACACATTATTAGCATAGTTAATGGGAGTGGCATCTTCTCCTTTCTGTCATTCTAAACGAAGTGAAGAATCTTGCTCTTTCCTTCCGACAGTCATTTAAAGATTCTTCGCACAACACGCGTTCAGAATGACAAAAAGCTTCCAATCTCGCCAACCTCTCTAACCCTCTCTAACACTGTCATTCCGAGAGGTCCCCTCCTTTTGTCATTCCGAGCGCATGCGAGGAATTTTATCCCTTTGTCATCTTAAGCCCCATAGGGCGATAGTACCAACAAAACAAAAAACACAGAATACTCTGTGGTTTTTGAGTATTAACACAAAAGTAATTCCCGAGCTATCTGATAAAATGCTAAACTTGTGCAAAAAGTTCGGCTTTTTATTTGAATTTGCAAGAATTTTACAATTATTACTAAAATTCAAAACAAGAAAAGAAGTACACATTTTATCTACCTGTTTTGGAAATAATCGCTACTTTTATTTTTAATAAAATTGCTTTAATTTCCTTTCTATTTATCAAAATGAAAACTATCAATGTTGCTATTTGTATAGTATACATAATAAAGATTTTTTGAATAAAATTTACAAAAAGCGACAAAGAAACCAATAAAAAGCTTAAAACCAACTTTATCCAATTATTCTTTATTCTAAAATACTTCCTTGTTTCAAATATTCTCATTATCCACATAGCTAAAAATGCCATCATCGTTGAAATTGCTGCTGCTTGCGCTCCAATTATTGGTATAAACACTATATTTATTCCTATATTTACCATAGCTCCTACTACCGATGTTTTAAACGCTCCTACCGTCTTTTTTGATGCTATATACCCCACTCCAAAAAAACTTGAAAATGCTGAAAATATCGCTCCTAAAAACAAAAATAGTACGTATCTCCATGCTTCATAAAAGCTTGCTCCTACCATTATCCTCATTATCGGTTTTAATACTATCGAAAATACCATTACTATTAGTAACAAAAACGTTGACAGTATTCTAAATATTTTAGAGTAAAATTCATCTTTATTTCTACTTTTATATTGCTCTACCGCTGATATTTGCCATGCTTGATAAAATATCCCATTTAATATCGTTATTAGTGACATAAATTTATACGATACTGAATAAATCCCATTTGCCGCAAATCCCAGGTAAAATATTATTAAATATCTATCCGATACATTCATTATCCACCAGGAAAGTCCATTTGGTATTAAAGGAATTGAATATTCTAACATATTTCTTATCTTTTGTAATGACACATTTTTTAATGATATGTCTTTGTATATCTTTCCAAATATTAAAAGAAATAACACATCTACTAAACTTGAAAGTATATATCCTAGAAAATATCCTTTTATTCCATACCTTAAAACCACTACAAACACTATCCCAAGCGTTGCAAATGAAATTGTGTGTATTATATCACCTAATGCAAATATCAAAAGCTTTTGTTTTGCCCTAATATATGTCTTAAAAATTGAAAGAACAGAATTTATCGCAAATGCAAATACCATATAAATTGTTAATTCGGATATACTTTCTATTTTAGATATTATTGGAACAAATACTAAAAATACTAAAATCCCCCAAAAAGAAACCATTAACGCCGAAGAAAGTACCCCCGATTTTTCTTCTTCACCTGTTTTTTCCATTGTAAAACGAAACACCGCATCAACAATCCCTAATGTAAGAAATGGCAGTAATAGACTTATCGTTGTAGCAAAAAAATCTATTTTTCCATAATCAGCTTTGGTAAGAACCCTTGTAAAAATTGGTAATAAAAAAAAGGAAATTGCTCTTGAACCAAATGTTCCAAGTGATATTATAACTGTATTTTTCGCAAGTACTTTATACTCTTTTTCCAGAATTCGTCACCAACCTTAAAAATATTCTATTATTCAAAAATTCTGTTAATATCATTTCTTTCTCTCGGAATTTTTTATATTTTTCAATAAAAGCCCTCTTAATTTATATATAAGTTTTTTTACCAGGGGATATTTTGAGAAATTTCTGTACATATACTTTAAAAACTTAATTTGCTTATTTACTCTTTTTCTATTAAAATATTTTAAAGGATAACCTAATGGTTGCGATTTTTTTAGTTCTTCAATACCCAAATTAGATACACTAATCAGTTTATTTTCTTTTATTATTTGCAACCCCTTTTTTGTGTTTGCTGTAAAAATTGCTATTTTTTCCTCAGTATCAATTCCCCAATTATCTCCAATAGAGATATCTGAAAATTCTAATCCAAATAATTTTTTACAATTTAGACAACCATCAGGAATAAAAAAGTAATCTTTACTAACAAGATAATCCAAACAATCAATTGTAATCTTTCTTCCATCTTCTAGAGTTATAATAATATTCCCGGGTCTTTTTAAACCGTATCTTGATTTATAACTTTTAACATTTTTTTCAAGTACATAAAGTAGATTATTTTCTTTCAAATATTCTTTCATTCCATTTTTCATTCTTCCAATTGTACAAGTCAAACTAATTGTTGCATAAACATTATTTATATTAAATTTTTGACAAAATTTTTCAAACGCTATATTATGACAAGGAAGTCCTACAAATAAAACTGATTTATATTTTTTTATTTTTTCTATGTTTAAAAGCTGTTTTGACGTATGATAAAATGAACCTGAATGCTGCAAAACCTTATTTTTTGAAGTCAAAAAATCGCCATAAATATTCAAATGCCTATCAAAAAACGCTACTAAAGCTGCATCTATTCTCTCTTTATCGAATAAGTCAATAATTATTGATGAGACAATTCCGCCCGAAGATGAGTTTTTAATAATTTCCTTATTTTTTGATTTTCCAACAAATATTTCTTTAACATCATTAAGATTTTCTTTTTTGCTCATTAAATCCGTTGGACAAACATCAACACAAAGCCCACAAGAAGAACATTTTTTACTATCAACAAAAGGTAATATACCTTTATTTGAAACCTCATGTATATTTATACATTTCTTAGGACATATTCCTTCACAAAGTCCACAACCTATACATTTAAACTTTATTTTTTCAAAAACGTTATTTTTCATGTTTTTCCCTCTTCAATTTTAATTCTATTTTTTTCAATGCTTCCACTAAATATTGTTTTGAATTTTCTATTACTTTACTAATTTCTTTATTTTCTAAATTAGAATAAGCTTTTTGAGTTTTTTTCAAAATTTCTTCCACAATTTCAAAATTATTCAAAGTATTTTTTATCTGAACATTTTCCAATTGATATAGACTCAATAAATTCTCCATTCTTGAATTTACTTTAGAATGTGCAAACGATATAAATGGTTTATGAAAAATCAACGAAAAAGCCGTACCATGGAAAGAATTTGTTAATATATATTTAGCTTTCAAGAACAATTTAACAAAATCTATAGGACCAACATCATGTAATTTTTTTATTCCAAAGTTTTTACCAAAAAATCTTATGAAAGGTATTTCAATACTTAAAACAGGAATATTATATTTTTCAGATAAATATCTTGCTGTTTTTAATAAATTAGGGTTATATTCTAACATATATACTAGAACATATCCGTTTCTTGGAATTTTATAGTTACTATTTTCAGATATTTTTTTCCATTCATTTGAACTTATAAGAAAAACTGGATCTATACATAAATTATACTTTTTTCCCTTACAGATTTTATTTACATAATCTATCGAAGTTTTTTCTCTCAGTGAAACAAAATCAAACTTTTCTAAAGATTCGCAAAATAAATCGACAAGTTCTCTTTTTATTTCATTTTTGCCTAAACTTGCAGCATAACTTATTTTGTTACAATTAATGTTGTATAAAAGATAATCCCCAATATACTCTTTTGTTATATCATAGTTCCAAACTTGGTCACTACCTACAATAACTAAATCAAATTTATTTATTATCTTAGATAACTCATTCCTATTTTTTGCTTTTTCTGTTAAAAGCATGTTTTCATTAATAAATTTCTCAAACTTTTTATATTGTTCGAATTTTATAAATTTCTCCATTAATTTTTTAATTGCCGTCTTAAAACGAATTTGTGTATAAAAAATCCTTTTATTATACATATTAGCAAAATAATCTGGAACATAGTTTATAACATAAACCTCATTGTCTTTACTTAAATATTTATATTCCGCATACATCTGTAACACAGCTCCATAATTGATGGCCCAATTAAATGTTAATATACCTATTTTCATAATTTTTCCTCCAATAAATTTTTATAGCAAAGTATAATTTCATTTACATGATGCTTTAAAGTATATTTAAAACCAATTCTTTTAATTTCTTTATTCATTTCTTGCAACAAATATGGATTTTCTAAAATAGCTATTATAATTTTTTTCAAATGTTCATTTTCACTATCTTCTTTATAAATAAACCCTGTTTTACCATCTTCTAACAAATCGCTAAATCCAACATTTTCAGAAGCTATAACTGGAATCCCGTAAGAAAAAGCCTCTAACCCAATTAAACCAAAAGTTTCTTTCCATTTACTTGGAATTATTAAAACACTTGAATTTGAAAATATATCAATTAAATCTTTATAACTATATTTACTATAAAACTTGAAAAAATTATTATCAAAATTATCTAAATTTATCCCAGAATAATTACCATAGATATTTATTTGCCAATTTGTATGAGTTTTCTTTATTTCATTCAAAATACTTACTAAATCATAAAAACCTTTTCCCTTAACCAAACCTCCCATAAAAAGAAAATTAACTTTCCCATTAATTAAAGGTTTGTAATTTATAACATTTCTATTGTCTTTTATACTTGAATGTGTTACAGGCAAAATTTTATATTTTAATTTATTTAAATTGATATATTTAGAAAATTCATTCTTGGTTACACTACTATTGAAAATTATAAAGTCAAAACTTTCCAGAATTTTAATATAATATCTTCTAAATTCCACAAATTTTATTGCTTTATTTTCATTAAACACTAATTTTTGATAATATTTTTTCTCAGCATATTCTTTTTTGCTTTGTCGACTTGATCTCTTAAACAATTGATATGTTTTTCTAAGTATTCTATAACCTAATGGAAATACTATTAATAAATTTCTTGACTTTATAGCTCTATTTGAAGCTTCATAATTACACAAAACACACGATTTTCCCTCATTAAAATCATTACATAAAGTACCATCATATTTAAACAATCTATACTTAGGACAAAGCCCAAAATAATCATGAGCACTAAATATTGTTTTTATTCCCAGATTTTTTGCTTCATCTAATAATTCTTTTGGAAAACCCATTAAAGAATGAACATGTAGTATTTCAATATTATTCTTCTTTAAAAAATCTCTATAGTTATTTTCTTTTTTTTCTTTGATAAAATCACTTGGATTACCTATTCCTGAAAGGTTTACAGGATGCGAATTTATTATTTGATATACTGGCAGTTTTTCCTGAACTTTAAAAAATTTTATTTTACTTTTCCCTTTTCCATTATAAATCCCTGGCATTAACATTATAACGTTATGCCCCATTTTTAATTGTTCTTTCGATAAATCAGTGGCATAAACCATAAGTCCTCCATAATGCACTGGAGGAAACCCCAAAAAATAATGTGCAATATTTATTTCTCACACCTCCTAATGTATATCTTTATTTTTTATAACTTCTTTTAAAGACAACAGTTTTATTGCTCTTTCCATAATGTTTCTCGTAAAACTCCATATACTCTCCAGATATTACCCTTTTTACCCATTCAAGATTATTTAAATACCATTCTATTGTTTTTTCTATCCCTTCTTCAAACATTATTTCTGGTTTCCAGCCAAGTTCTTTTTTTATTTTACTTGGGTTTATCCCATATCTTCTATCATGCCCCGGTCTATCTTTTACATGTTTTATAAGGCTTTCACTTATCTTTTTATCTTTTGTCTTTTCCCTTAGTATTTCTATTATCTTTTTTACTATTTCTATGTTTTCTTTTTCGTTATGTCCTCCTATGTTGTATACTTCTCCTATTTTTCCTTTTTCATATACTATGTCTATTGCCCTGCAATGGTCTTCTACGTATAACCAGTCTCTTATTTGCCTGCCATCTCCGTATATTGGTAATTCTTTGTGATTTAGCGCGTTCCATATCATTAAAGGTATTAATTTTTCTGGAAATTGGTATGGTCCATAGTTGTTTGAACATCTTGTTATGTTTATTGGCATTTTATATGTGTCATGGTATGCTTTTACTATAAGGTCTGCAGATGCTTTGCTTGCTGAATATGGGCTGTGTGGATCAAGTGGTGTTTTTTCTGTAAAATACCCCGTTGGTCCTAAGGATCCATATACTTCGTCTGTGGATATTTGTAAGAATTTTTTCCCACTTTTCCAACTTTTCCCATCATACCAATATTTTTTTGCTACATCAAGTAGTGTTTGCGTCCCAAGTACATTTGTCTTTAAGAATACTTGTGGCTCATATATTGACCTGTCTACGTGTGATTCTGCTGCAAAGTTTATTACCCCATCTATATCATATTCTTCAAATATATATTCTACAAGTTCTCTGTTACAAATATCTCCTTTTATAAATTTAAATCTTTTCTTTTGCTCTTTTGTAAGATTTTCAAGGTTTTCAAGGTTCCCTGCATATGTTAGCTTATCCAAGCCTATTATTTTTCTATCTTTGTATTTGCCAAGATAGTAATATACAAAATTGCTCCCTATGAAGCCTGCACAGCCTGTGATTAATAGTGTCATAACAAAACCTCCTTTTGGCTAACGGCATATAGCTTATAGATAAATTTTTTTGGCTATGTGTTACTTTTTATCATCTATTCACCAAACAATTCTTTCAAAAATCTATCTACTGCATCTTTCCAATGTGGCATTTCAATGTTCAACGTCTCTTTTAAACCAAAATTATCAAGTTTTGAAAACTTAGGCCTTTTTGCAGGAAGATTGAAATCTTCCTGTTTTGCTTCTTTTAATATTCCTTTCCATCCAGTCTTTTCAAGAATGTATTTTGCATATTCATATCTTGAACATATCCCTTCGTTTGAAACATGGTACAATCCTCGTACCCTTTCTTTAACAATTTCCAATGTTACCTTTGCAAGGTCAACGGTATATGTTGGAGCAGATATTTCATCTGTAACCAACCGTAATTCATCTTTTTTCCTTGACCATTCAATTACTTTTTTAGCAAAATTAATATTTCCAGTTCCAAATACCCAGCTTGTTCTAATAAGTGCATAATCATCAAAAAATTGCGAAAGTAATTTTTCTCCAAGATATTTACTTTCTCCATATTTTGATAACGGATTTGGTGAATCATAAATGGTATATGGAGAACCTTTTTGTCCATCAAACACATAATCTGTCGAATAATGCACAAGAAAAGCCTTAACTTCACTTGCTGCTATTGCCAGATTTCGTACAGCAAGTCCGTTTATGTTATACGCTAACTTCCATTCTTCTTCTGCTTTATCTACTGCATTGTACGCTGCACAATTTATTATAACATCTGGTTTTGTTTGTTTTACAAGTTCTCGTACATCTTTTAAGTTAGTTATATCAAGCTTTGTATAACCTTCTATAAAATCAGTTGCAATATATTCTATATTCTCTTTTTCAAATAATTTTTGTAAATCCTGCCCAAGCTGCCCAGCAGCACCTGTTATAAGAATCTTCATTTTATCACCTTATCCTTTACCATTCAAGCTTTTCTACTATCTCTTTTAATTGTGGTAGTTTTTTATCTTTTTCCGATAATATTGGCTCTTTTATACCATATTCTTCAAATGGCCATTTTATGTTTATATCAGGATCATTCCATATTACTCCAGCATCATATTCAGGATAGTAATATTCTGTTGTTTTGTAAAGAAAATCAGCCTCATCACTTAAAACAAGAAAACCATGTGCAAAACCTTCTGGAATATAAAACATTTTCTTGTTTTCTTCAGATAATATTACACCATACCATTTTCCAAATGTTGGTGAATTTTTTCTAAGGTCTACTGCTACATCAAATACAATCCCTCTTACAACACGAACAAGTTTTCCTTGTGGATATTTTACTTGGAAATGTAATCCTCTTAATACATCTTTCTTTGACCTTGAATGATTATCTTGAACAAAGTCTATATCAAGTCCTATTTCAGAAAATTCTTTTTTATTCCAGCTTTCCATAAAAAATCCACGGTTGTCCCCAAAAACTGTCGGTTCTATAATATACAATCCTTCTATAGGAGTTGATACTTTTTTAAATTTTGACATAAACACTTCCTCCTTAATTAAAATTGAATCTAACAACATTTCCAAAAAAAAGTAACATTTTACCCTTGATTCATTACTTTTTCTTATTATTAATTAATAATATCTAAAAAACATCGTTTAATAATTCCAAAATTTTTCTTTAATAACTGATACCTAAAAAGGAATTTATTCGTATACCATATTCCCATCGTAGTAGGAATCTTTTTGACATTCTTATATTGTTTAACAATTTTACTAAGAGTATAAAAATATGATTTATCTAATTTTCCTTGTGATTTATGATGTATACTCTCAATAGGAAGTACCCAGATAGGAATATTTTGTTTTGAAGCCCTAAGACACATTTCTACCGCATATAAATGATATCCACCTATTAAGTCAATATTAAATTTCAATTTGTTAAAAGTTTCTCTATCAACTATAATAACACATTCATCAAGTGTTTTTACACGAACAGGAAAATCAATAGAATATCTTCCCGCTGGTTTTAAATCATCTCCATGCTTTATATTTGTAATTGTTCCTTTATCTTTTACTCCAGCAACTCCATATATCCCTTTTCCCATTTTTTCAACATAGTTTTTTATATCATTTAGTGTACTTGAAGAAAGAAATCTAATATCTTGATGAACAAAAACTAAAACCTCGCCTTTAGCTTTACTTGCCCCCTCATTTAAAGCTACTGCAGCTGATTCATATCTGTTATTTTTGTTATTTAAAAGTATTAATTCATAATCAATTCCTTTTTGCATTTTTAATGATGAAAGTAAAAATTCATTTAAAATTTTTTCATCATTGTATACACATATAATACTTATTAATTTGATCATAATTTCACCCCATAATTTTAAAAATTGCTATATAAATTTTTCTCACAACTTTCTCACATACTATAAATATCATTCAACTTCTAATAAATACCTACCATATTCTGTTTTTTCCATAGGTTTTGCAAGATTAAGTAATTGTTCTTTTGTTATATAACCAAGTCTGTATGCTATTTCTTCTATTGCTGCAATATAAAATCCTTGTCTTCTTTGTATTGCTGCAATAAAGTTACTTGCTTCTAAGAGTCCTTCTGGTGTTCCCGTATCAAGCCATGCAAAGCCTCTACCAAAAAGTTTTACTTTCAACTTTCCAATTTTTAGGTATTCTTTATTTAAATCTGTTATTTCAAGTTCTCCTCTTGCAGAAGGCTTTAGATTTTTTGCAAGTTCTACTACCTGTTCGTCGTAAAAATATAATCCAGGAACAGCATAATTTGATTTTGGATATTTTGGCTTTTCTTCTAATGATATTACATTTCCATTTTCATCAAATTCTACTACACCATATGCTCGTGGATCTTTTACATAATATCCAAATATAACTGCCCCTTCTTTTAATGAAGCTGCGTCTCTAAGTATTTTTGAAAATCCCTGTCCATAGAAAATATTATCTCCAAGGATAAGGCAAACTTTATCACCAGCGATAAAATCTTCTCCTACAATGAATGAATCTGCAAGTCCACGTGGTTTTTCTTGTACTTTATATGAAAATTTTAAGCTTAATTGTGAACCATCTCCCAAAAGCTTTTTGTACAAATCAATATATTCTGGATTTGAGATAATGAGTATTTCTCTTATACCTGCAAGCATTAAAACAGACAAGGGATAATAAATCATTGGTTTGTCATATATAGGAACAAGTTGTTTTGAAACAACCTTCGTCATTGGATATAGTCTTGTTCCTGAACCTCCTGCAAGGATTATGCCTTTCATTTTTTCACCTCCAAATGAATCTTTAGCATAAAATTGAATATTGTTATCCTTTAATTATTTACAACTTACTCTGTGATAATTTCACGAAACACTGAAAAAGAATTTTTTATATTAAAAATTCAATATTATTTTCTTTTGCAAAAGCTTCTATTTTACTATTGTGTGCTACTGCTATATAATGTACTCCTCCATAATAAGAAATTATAAGAGGGCGTAATCGCATAAATGTGAAAAATTCATTCTTCCAAAGATATTTTACAATATCCTCAAAAGATTGTTTTTTAAATTAAAATGAATTACATCTCCGTTTCCGGAAAGAGAATTTATAAATTTTTTGATAAATTCCAAGTCCCACTCTTTTTCGAAAAATATGTAATACTCTATCTCATACCCCAATTCTACATAAGAATTAATTAATGTTTTAAGTTTCGAATAATTGAAATTTGTAGTTTTCATCAATACTATACCAATTCTTTTTGTTTTTGGATTGAAAACTCAAAGTTTTTAGACTCTATCCAATAGGTTCTGTCAAGAAAATGCTGTAAAAATACCCCTGTACCCTAAAACAGATTAATAATCCATATCTAACTATCTCCTTTAAAGTAACCATTCTTCGTTAATATTAAGCAAAATTGTTACATTTAATCTTAAAAGTGATCCTTCATTTGGAAAAGCTCCTACTACTTTAGTTTGTCTTTTTAGTTCTTTGTTTATTCTTTCTAACATATTTGTTGTTTTTATTCTTCTCCAATATCTTTTTTGATATTTTTGATAATTAAACAAGTCAAATATAAATCTTTCACACACCTTTACTGCTTTTTGTAACCCTTTTCTTTCAAGTTCTTCGTTAAGAAATTCATTTACTTCTTTGGCTATATTAGAAACTGTTTGCCTTGAAAGTTCTTCTACTCCAAGTGTTGAAATTATTTCTCTTATCTTTCAAGTCTATACTCCTTGAAGATACGATTCAACAACTGCATTCTTTAACGCCTTTTCTACTCTTGAACATCTTTCAAATACTTTCATTTCAAAAGAAAATTCTCTAAATTGTGGTTTTCTTAATTGTAATTTTCCTAATCTTGTGTTCAAGCTTCTTTTCCTATAACCATTGCGATGCGCTCTTCTATTCCTCGTTCTTTCGTAATGTTCTGCCCCTGCTTGCAAATATGCTTCATATTCCATTACTGTGTTCAAAAACCATGTGAAAAGATTTCTTATTCCCTCTTCATTTTCTGTAAGAAATTGTAGTATAATATCTTTGATTTCCATGGCCCTGTATCCCTCCTTTGTAATAAGTTTTCTCACTTATCTATTTTAGAATACAGGACCTTTTTTGTTTTTATAGCTTTTATTTTACACTGCCATCCAATCTATTACATAATCTTTTTCTATAACTATTTTCGTTGAAAATTCTGGTAAATACCTTTGTATCATGTTAAAAGATTAAAAATCTCTTACAGATACATAATCGGCTTTTTAACAATTTTCTTAAAGAGTATTCTATTTCACTCTATAATAAGTTTATCTGATAATAAAAGATTCAAAAAAAGCAAAAAAATTTTTTTACTAAAAGAAGCAACTTTGTGAATCTTTGATGTTTGATGTGGATTATTGCTTAAAACAAAGAAAATTTTTTCGTTACGATGTTTCTGAATGAGAGAATGCAAAATAAATTCATCACCAATATTATCATAACCAAAATAACCTACCACGGTTATTTTGGTTTTATTAAAAAACAATTTGACTTTTTTGCTAATTAAATTAATTGAATTTTTTACAAACGATATGCAACACATTTCAAAAACATCTCCCCTATAAATTTTCCATACTAATTTCTAAGTTTACTTGCAATTAAATTGGCATCTATATAAGCAATCCAAAACCATATCGCAGTTGTTTGAAAAGGTCCTAAAGAAATAAAAGCATACGTAAATATTCCTAAAATAACTGATTTAATTATCTTTTTATTTTTTAATGTCATAATATTTTCACTTCTTTTCAAATTTATTAGCAACTTTTTTATAAGAAAAAAAATCATCCCTATTCCAATCAAACCATCATAAATAATAATTTTACTCCAAAAAGATGTTAAAAAATTCTTAAATAACTTAACTTGAATAATTTTACTTAGAGATTCTTGCGGTAATATTTTCGCTACGTTTAAATACTCCATTCCAAGACCATATCCAAATATAGTATTCAGATTAAAGTGAAAATTTTTCAAAATCAAAAAAAAGCTAAACCTATCAATAAAAGAAATAGTACCAACGTATATATCCTTTTTGATAAAAACTGCTTCTATAGTTCTATTTACTTGGTATACAATATAAGAGCTACTAAAATAAAATTTAATTATTGCAATAAAAATCGAAAAAATAATTATTGTAATCAAAATTGATTTGATACTTTTTCTAAAAGATTGAAAGAAAGAAAAATACATAAGAAAAATGAAAAGCGCAAAATAAGTTGTGAAACTAAAAGTCAAAAATATTAAAATACCCAATATAAATAATAATAAAACTTTTTTCTTAATTTTGTAATTCGAAATAAGAATGGCTGGTAAAATTACGAAAACTAAATAAACACCCAAGTGACTTGGTTCAGTAAAAGAACCATGAATTCTTATAAAGTTACCTGTCATAAAACTTTCTAATACCACAAAAACTATAATTATAACTAATGAGCTCGAAATAATTAAATCAATTACTCTCTCCTTTTCTAAATCTAAAAATATATACCTTAAAAGGAAATATTCACTTAAACCTACAGTCAATCCCGACACCTGTCTAAAAATTGGTACAAAATCATACAAATTAGGTGAAAAAACAATGGCAAACAAAGAATTTATTATAGTTATAAAAATACTATAGAAATAGAAAATAAATAAAATTTTAGAGACTGATGTAATTTTTATACCTTTAGCAAAAAAAAATGGAATATAAAAAATTGAAAACAAATGAAACAAAGTAAAACTTTGAGCTATCAAAATATTATACTTCCTTAAATACAAAAACAAAAATTCTGTCGGAAGCAAGAATAAAAGCCAATTTTTTTTACTAAATTTTATTCTCATAATTCCTCCCTACAAAAACATTTTTACATTTATGTATTCATATTCATTAGTTAGCAATTTCCTTAAACAAAAACATATTTTTTTACATTATCATTGCTAATTAAAGTTAAAACCAATCGATTTTTAATAAAATTTATATATTTTTTTATTTCACAATGAAATTTTTCAACTCAACAAAATATCAATTCTTTTTCATAATTTTTTCAAAAAAACTCCAAAAAATATTTCCTAAATAATTTACACCATTTAACATTCTAACTATAGTTTTTTTTATAAAATATCTATATCTTAATGTTAGAATTAAAGATTCTCGCCAAAAACTATCCTTGTAAAAAAGTCTTATTATCTCCAAGTTACTTTTAATAAAATATGGTATATTGTTTATATTCTTTTCCAATGGTTTATGGTAATGAAGAACCTCAATAAAAGGAACGTAATATATATTCCAGTGGTATTTTTTTGCTAACAATCCCATTATTCTTTCTTCTTCGTATAAAAATACATTTTTGAAATATTTATATATTTCAATAAACTTATTACTATTTACTAACATAACAGAGCCTTCTATTGCAAACACTTTCTTTGAAGAACCTAAAGCTTTTTTTCTTTGGATTTCCTTATAAACAAAATAACTAAAAGGATACGCAATGTTGTAAATCACATTAACAAATGGAGCCATGTAAAGCAAAGGTGTAGAAGGATACCTACTTGAATTAATAATCTTTGGCCCAACCAAAAAATCATTATCGTTTTTTAAAAATAATAACAAGTTTTCTACTAAATTACACCAATTTTGAGAACTTACATCAGGATTCAAAATCAATACTTTATTAATTTTAAAATGTTGTTTTAAATAACTTACACCTATAAAATTTCCTTTAAAATAACCCAAATTTTTTTTTGATAGGATATATACGATATTTAAAATACCAAAAAAATTTTTAATTAATTGCTTTACTAACAATATCTCTTTTTCATTATTCGAATTATCAACTACCACTATAGGAAATTTTATATTATCACGAACAAATTCCTTTAAAAGTCTCTCTAAATCATTAGATGAGTTAAAATTCAAAATACATATACCTATATTATTATCTTTCATTGTACCTCCTCGCAATAGTTTAAATGTTTTGCTGCATTTGTAATATTATATTTGTAAGATTCTATTATTAACAAAAATCATTCCCGAAAACATTTTTATTTAAATAATTTTTTACCAGACATTATTATAGAATTTAATCCCCATAATTCTATTTTATCACTTTCTTTGTCGCCAATCATTATAGATTTTTTTATTCTTATTCTAAAATCTTCACTTGCTTGTAAAATCATCCCAGGTTCAGGTTTTCTTGCCAAAGATATTTTTTTATAATTAGGGATAATACCATCAATATGATAAGGACAATAATAAAAAGCATCTATTTTGAGCCCTTTTTCTTCGTACACTTCCTTTATATAGTTATTTGTTCTTATTACTTCATCTTCACTAAATTTTCCCCTTGCTACTCCTGCTTGATTTGAAATAACAATTGCAAATTTTTCTTCTTTGTTGGCCTGTTTCACTAGATCAAATGTTTTTTCAATAAAGTTCAAATTTGTTCCGTGTGGATAACCTGTATCTTCAATTATAACTCCATCTCTATCCAAAAACAATGCAGGCTTTCTTTTTTGCTTAATACAATTAGGAATCTCATTTTGTGCTTTTTCATAATCCTTTGGTATTCCTATGTCAATGAATTTTCCTCCCATTGGGATTCCAAAAAGTTTTTTAGAATTTACCAAGTCGGGAAATATTTCATTTTCCAATGAAATAAAATTATTTCTCTTAAATTTATTTAAATACTTCTCTAACGTTTTCTTTTTAAAATAATATATTCCTCCATTTATGTATCCATCTACTCTATTTGACGGAAGTGTCCCTTTTTCAATAAACTTTTTAACATAATATAAATCATCAATTTCTACAAATCCATACCTTGACAAATCTTTAGTATATCTCAAAACTATTAGTGCCTCTGGAGATTTTTCATCAACAAAATCAAAGAGTAAATCATATTCTATATCAAAAAAAGTATCACCATTTAATATCAAAAATTCATCTTCAAGTTTATCCCAAGCACTTATAACAGCTCCACCTGTTCCTAAAGGCTCTTTTTCTTCAGAATATGTAATACTTATTCCAAATTCTCTTCCATCTTTAAAGTAGTCCTTTATAATAGAACCTTTATATCCTATTAGTATAAGTATGTTGGTTATTCCAACTTTTTTTAAAAGATAAATTTGATATTCCAAAAATGGCCTTTTACCAATCTTTGCCATTGGTTTAGGTACATCTTTTACAATACTTCTTAAACGAGTTCCCAATCCTCCAGCTAAAATAACTGCTTGTTTTATCACCCTTTAATACCTCCAAATAATTCATCTTCTACTATTTCACAAATTATGTGTCCAATCATTATGTGTGATTCTTGTATACGTGGAGTATTATTTGATGGAACATCTAACAATATATCAGAAAATTCTGCCATTTTTCCACCTGTTTCACCAGTTAAACCAATAGCAAAAATACCATTTTCTTTTGCAAACTTCATCGCTTCAATCACATTTTTTGAATTTCCACTTGTGCTTATCCCAACTAATATATCTCCTTTTTTTCCTAAACCTTTTAATTGTCTTACAAAAACTTCATCATATGAAAAATCATTCCCAATAGCAGTTAACACTGATGTATTAGTTGTCAAAGAAACTGCTTGAAGTGGTGATCTATTTAAATAAAATTTTCCCATTAGTTCTGCTGCCAAATGTTGTGCATCAGCTGCACTTCCACCATTTCCGCAAAAAAGAATCTTTCCACCATTTTTTAAGGATTCTATTATTTTTTCTGCGGCTTTTTCTATTTTAAAAATAAAATCTTTGTCATGCAAAATTTTAATTTTTAAATCTATACTCTCTTTTATTCTATATTCAACTCTTTCCACCGCATTCACTCCTTATTTTTCAACCTTCCAAGTTCTTAATCCCTTATCTTCAAATGAATAATTAATTACCTGAGTTCCAAGATTCTCTAATTTTTTTATAACATCATATCGTCTATCAAGCTCTGTAAAGAAAAACATGAATCCTCCTCCACCAGCTCCAGAAATTTTTCCTCCCAGAGCACCTGCATTTTTAACTTCTGAATAAATCTTATCAATTTTTTCATTAGTTATACCTTTAGCCATTTTTTTCTTGTAATTCCATGCTTCATCAAGATACAAACCAAACTTACCAAGTTTCCCCATAACAAGTGCGTTCTTCATATTTATAGCAAGTTTTTTTAAACTATGTAGCGATTGTAATGATTCTTTATTCTTAGTTTTAACATTTTCGATTTGTCTCGATAAAATTTTTGAACTATCATGACTTCCACCAATATATGCAAGGATTAAACTATAATGCAATTCATTTACTATATTCTCATTTAATTTTAATGGATTTACAATTGTTCGATTATCATAGAACTCCATAAAGTTAAATCCTCCAAATGCTGCAGCATACTGATCTTGTCTCCCGCCTTTTATACCAAGCTCAATTCTTTCAATTTTGAATGCCAATTCAGCTATATCATAAGGTGTTAGAGGTAAATTTAACCATTCTTTAAACGCTCCAATTAACGCCACACAAACAGCTGATGACGAACCTAATCCAGAACCAGGAGGAGCATCATTGTGTATGTAAACTTCAAAACCGGTTGGAAAATTATTTTCATTTTTAAAATAATTAATAACTCCTTTAACAAGGTCAAGTTGCCCATCGTATGCTAAATATTCATCTATATCATAGTTTACCGTTAAATCATAATCTATACTCTCTATTACTATACTTCGACTTCTTGTAGGAATAAGAGTTACAGTCGCGTATCTATCGATAGTGGCATTTAATACCATTCCACCATATTTATCACAATATGGTGAAACATCTGTTCCACCACCTCCAAAACTTATTCTTAATGGAACTCGTGAGCGAATAATCACTTTTTCACTCCTTCTTTTATTTACTATTCAATTACTTCATATATATAATTTCTAAATTTATTTTCAATTTTTTTCCAGGTATAATTTTCTTTTATGTAATTTCTAGCATTTTTACCTATTTCCAATCTTAGGGTTTTATTTTTTAGCAAGGAATTTATAGCCTTTGCAAATTCTTCCGAAGAATCAACAGCAAAAATATCCTGAAAATTTTTAATATTTTCAAAAGGTTTAATACGTTCCTTAAAGGTCACAACTGGTTTTCCAAGCGCCATTCCTTCTAAAATTTTATTTTGAATTCCTGCGCCTGTTCGAATAGGGGCAATTACTATTTTAGATTTAGCCATTAACTCATAAGGATTTTCTATATAACCAGTCACAAAAACATTAGAATACTTTTTTTGTAAATTCAAAACTGCTTTATTAGGATTCGTTCCAATAATATATAATTTTACATCATGATTAATTTCCGGAAGAATTTCTTTTGTAAAATAAACAACAGCATCTACATTTGGTAAATAATCCATTTTTCCAATAAAAGTAATTATATCTTCATCAGACTCATCATTTTTCATTCCTAATAGTGATTGTGAGACTCCCATAGGGATAATTTTTATTTTATTACCATCCGGTTCTATGAAATACTTATCGACAACAGATGTGATAAATGCCATTTTATAATTGTTTAGAATTTTTTTTTCGTATTTCAAAAGCCTTTTACCTTCTATTTTGTAAATTGATTTCCAAAGAAAATTACTAATTTTATTATTTCCACTCAAATAATGATAAGCTAAAGAATCGTGATAATCTATCAAATGGATCGCAAAATCATTAAAAATATATTTTCTATACTCATGTGCTCTAATATGATTCCATAAAATTAAGTTGTAATGGTTCTTAGAAATTATTTCAGATAATTTTCGAGCAATTCTATCTGAATAATATAGATGACTTTGCAAAGGTTCATTTTTAAAAACAGCTTTTGACATTCCGAAAATTTTTTGAAAATTGGTTAAATAAAACGGAAATATGTTATCATATAACTTTCTTACTTTTTTAATTAGTTGATTATTTAAACTATCACTATGAAGAAATGAAAGATCTACTTGAAACTCCATATTTGAAAGAAATTCTGAAAACTTTAGTATTCTTTTCTTGAAACCGGCAGTTGGTGGATAAGGTAATCTCGTTGAAAATATCAATACTTTTTTTTTCACTACTTCGCTCCCCTCTTCCAGAAAATAACTTCGAGTGTTTGAAGTATTATCTTTAAATCAAGGAATATGTTTCTATTTTTTACATACCATAAGTCATAGCTAAGCTTTTTTTTCACTTCGTTTAAATCGGATGCATATTTATACATTATCTGCGCCCAACCTGTAAGGCCTGGTTTTACATTGTGTCTTTGAGAATAAAATTCTATTTCTTTTTCAAATTGCCTGACAAATGGTATTTGTTCTGGTCTTGGCCCTACAATGCTCATATCTCCTTTTAGGATGTTTATAAACTGCAAAGATTCATCTATCCGCACAGGCCTTATTAACCTACCTATTTTCAAAATCCTATCTTCCTCCTGATCTGCAAATTTTGCTTTATCTTCTTTATGTTTTTTCATGCTTCTAAACTTTACAAGCATAAAATGCTTATTATCCTTCCCTACCCTCAATTGTTTAAATATAACTGGCCTTCCGTCTTCTATAAGTATGGCAATTGCCGTTATAAGCATAAACGGGGAAAATATAACTAGCCCTATTATTGAACCAAATATATCGAGTATTCTTTTTGCAGGTGATTCTTTTGTATTTTGAAAAGCTATTTCATAATAATCTTTGAACTTTATTGCAACTTCTATTGGAATTCTTTTTAGTATTTTTTCAACAAGATTTGGAAGATATTCTATTTCGTATTTTTCCTTTAGCTCGTTTAACTGATTTTTTACGTATTTTTCTAGTTCCTGGTCAGCAACTAATACAGCATCATATTGTGCAATTTTACTTTTAAGCACTGCTGGAGATGGATTTAAAAACTCAGAAAAAACAACTTTTCCTTGTGTTTTTTTCTCAATCTCCTGTAGAATATCTTTTAATTCATCTTTTCTCCCTATTACAAGGTATCTTTTCTGAGAAGTATTTTTTATTAATATTAGATATTCTATTTTATGCAATATCGGAATAGTTAAAAGTAAGATTATAAGGTTATAGATGAAAAACCAACGGTTTAATATTTTATCCATTAATGGATAAAATATTAATATTCCAATAAATCCTATTACTATCCCTGCAAAAACCCTTATCAATTGTTCGTTGTAATCTTTTAGATAATCATAATCATAAACCCTAAAGGCATATATTCCCATCCATATTATAACAGAAAGGAAAACAGAAGAAAACACAGAAGAAGTTAAAAAGTAGTTAAAAACCATTATTAAGAAAAGGTCTATTAAAATTATTATTCTTGAAAAATTCACCTCAATTCCTCCAAATCATACAATATATGCAATCCAATTATATCACAATAAAAACGCGTTTTCCATATAAAAAAATGGATGTTTATATAAATTTTAAAACAATTTTAAAAAAATAAGTTTCTAAAATTAACACACATTTCTATTTAATATACGATTTTTATCATCAAAAATGGACATTTTATTTAAAATACCCATATCCCACAGAAGTTTTTGCACCCACACCATGGTTTTCCAAGGCCTTTTTAAATAATTCTAAAAGGCTATTTTCCATAATCTTATAATTTTCCATATTTTTTTTAGAACCTATTACAAATTTAAATTTAGTATTTTCTACTGTATAGAAAAATATAGGCTTAGGATTTAAATTATCACACGGTGCACTTTTTCCCTCGTAATATTCTTTGTAATGAACATTTATAACATCACGTTTTATATTTATCCTATCAATTGGAAATGCATCGAAAAATAGTACTTCACCCTTATTCTCTTTATCTCCAAAAATTTTACAAAATTCTTTATCTTTCAACGCTTCATCTTCTGATGAAAAAAAGTTTAAAATAACATAATTTCTCAACATACCTTTTAGCGCCTGACCAGGTATGTATGGCAATCCATATATATGATGCAAAGTCATAGACGTTTCACACACAGATGTTTCACCTAATCCAACTATCATTCTCCACTGAATTTCCTTTTCAAATGATTTTAAATCCAAAGAAAGCTCTTCTATTTTACCATAATAATCCTTTTTTAATTTCTTTATAAGCTTGCTAAACACTGTAAAATCAAAATTATTTATTATTTTCTTATCAAATTTCTTTTCTTTTGAATGTTTTTTTGATATGATGAACTTATTCATTAACAAATTAAAATTATCAATCTTTTCATTATTTAATTTAAAAATTTTTAAAGTATCTATAGGTAAAACAAATTCTCCTTCCTCTTTGTTATTATTTTTTTTATTATTCTTCATTATTTCCATCACCTCTATTTTTATCTTCCTCATCCTCTATAAGTCCTTCTGCAAACCTTCTAAGCCAATTAAAAAAAGCCAAAACTTCATTGGAAAGGGCCATGTATTCAGAAGACTCCAACATTGTAACGGTCTTAACTAATCCATCAAAATTTTCTATTTTACTTGCGTCTTTTAATATCCTTTTTTCATCTCTTTTTAGCCAATTTAAAATATTTTCTCCAATTATTTCATATGCCTTACTTTTCGCCTTTTTAGAAAGTATAAAGGCAAATGTTAGTCCCAATCCGTTTGTTTTTATAAGCATGGGAATCTTTTTTACATAGGATTTATACTCTCCTTTTTTATTGCCAAGAACATTTATGGCATTTTCCACACATTCAAATGCAAAATGTGCCCTTCCATGCTCAAGTGTTTTTAAACTTTTTTTCTCATTACTCATTGTTTATCACCTTCGGTTTTCCATACTTTTAATTCAGAGATTCCCTTTCCAATAGTTGCATTTCCACCTATTTGTATTATCTTTGGTAGGTTTTCTTCAAAAAAATTCATCACAAATTTTTCTTCTGAAAACTTTTCATTTTTCATTAATTCTTTTAAAATTTTTTCCTTTTTATCCTTTTTCAAAAAAATCGGACTTGCCATGCAAAGAAAATACATTACAGTTTCAGAAGGCAAATATTCTTCTGTAAATAGCGCACTACCCTCTACTGTACCCGTTTCAGGGTTAATCTTTATCCTTGTTATAACCTCTGTTGAAAGATTTACAAAATCCCCAAAAACATCATCTGGAAGTATAACAAGTTTGTCTTTTATCTCCTCTATTCCAAGTAATGCTGAAAGCCATTCTGCAAATCCTTTTGTATCTTCACTAAATTCAACTTCAAAGGCGTATTCTTCAAGAATTACTTTTTCTGAAATACATAGTTTTTCACGATTTGAAACTGTTAATTTTTTTAATTTCCTCTTTTTATCAAAAAAGTGTTTTTTAATACCATCCAATGTTTTTGATATTTCCAAATCCTTTTTAAACCTTTCCAAAACCTTTGGAGATGTAATATATGCATATACTCCCTTTACCGATTTTACGGGAAATAGTAAAATTCTTGCATCTGTAAATGCAATAGAGCTTGCATGTACATCTCCACTTTCTGGACCAAAAACCAAGGATATAATATCATCTACTCCATATTTTTCTAATTTATTTTCTTTTTCCAAATCCTCAAAGGATTCTCTAATACATCCCTTTATAGATGATGATTCAATTTTAGGAAAATTTGTATGTCTCTCACGCTGGATAGGCAAATCAACTATTCCCAAATCTTGTCCACTTCCCGCATGAAGTGGTGTAACAACTTTTAAAAACACAGGTTTTGCAATTTTGTACATCTTTATTCCTCCTTTTTGATTCTTCTTAATTTTGACAAATTTTTATAACTTTCTTTGAATTCATTTGTAAATTTCTCACTATTTAAATACTTTTCGTATTTATCGTGATCTTCAAACACTTTATATATGTATATTTCATCCCCATCTTTAAAATAAAAAATGCGATTCTGGTTATTTCCATCATCATACACCAAATGTCCTGACTTATCTTGTGTCTTTGAATTATAATTTTCAAAAAACTTACTTTTTAATATGCGCATTATTTCTTTTTTGTTTTTTATATCTTTATAAATTTCATCTGTAGCATAAAAATATACAAATTGACCCTTATACCTATTAAACAATATCCTACCTATTGGACTTAAAAAGGCAATATCATCAACTATTTCCACTAAACCACTTTTTTCCAATTTCTCACAGGCTTTATAATTTTCAACCTTTAATTTTTGATAACTTTCTATACCATTTTCAAGTTTTATTATTAATTCTTCATATTTTTCAAAAAGATTATAGTCAATCTTCAAAGGAATTTGAGGAATTCTTATTAATTTATTAGACTCTTCGTGAATATAGTATATTTCACACTCGTTAACAACGGCCATAATGGTTAAATATGGTATTATTCCCTTATATCCCCCTGTTATATTAAAAATTAAATTCTCATAATAACCTCCTGCGATATTTTCAATCTTTCCTATTAAATTATTAAGTCCTTCTACAAAATTTTCATTTACATTAAGTGATTTAACCAAGTGAATTTTAATTTCAATATCACTATTCTCAACATACTCTTCAAATATAGTTTTTATAATTTCTGCAGATAAATATGATAAAATCGTATCTGTTGTTAACAAATAAACTTTTTTATTTTCATCTTTATACTTTTTTGATATTTCTAAGATACTTTCAATTTCTGCAGAAGCTTTTTCAAAATTTTCGTCGTCTTTCAAATACTCTAAAACTCCATCTTTTATCTTTCTTATTTTTCTCTCATAATATTCCCAATCAGAATAGCTCTTATCTTTTAATTCATCATAATAATTATATAATCCTTCTTCTTCCTCTAATACATTGGTAATAATAGATGTCCCCACCATTGAAATTACCTTTTTCATATCGTTCCCCCTTTCTAGCTTAAATCTTAGCTAAATACGATATTCCAAACCCCTGTTTTTGATAAATTTCTGAAATTGCCTTTTTATGAAATTTCCTGATTAAATCTTTAACATCACCTTTTAACAACTCAAAATAATACACACTTCCTGCAGGAACAGCTTTATACAATGGTTTGGCCCTTCTTTTTTTCATATCAAAGCCGCCCACTATTAAAGGTCTTCCAACAACTGCAGCTAATAATTTTAAATGAATATTTTCACTCTTATATTCAAAGTTTTCTTCACTTATAAAAGAAGGAATCCATCCTTTTTTAAATATTGCAGGAGTAGTTAAAACAACCTTAAAAAATCTATCAATTTTTACATCAAATTTTTCCAAATTGTTTTCAACTACTTTATATTCAGCTGCTTTTGATTCACCACCAAGCTTTAAAATCCCCTTTTTTGGGATAGATAACCCTTCAAATTCAACCACAATACTTACATCATTCAACCTTTTCATATCTATCCTATACAGTGCACTCTCAGCACTAACATGGGTTTCTTTTGAGCGGGCAATACCTATCTTTGGTTCATCCATTATACCAAGTTCACTATAATAAATTTCTTTTTTTCCATTTATATAATCTTTAAAGTACTCATCAGATAAATATAGATTTTTTTTATTTTCTACCTTACCTTTTGCAACCAAAATTTTTGACAAATTTGGATAATTTGAAAAAAACATATTATTTACATCTTGCAAATCTAAAACTATCGCTTTTTTATCATTTGAATCTTTTGAAACAACACAATCCAAAGGCATTGGAAAAAGTAAATCACGCTTATTTTTTAAAATTATGTTTGTTATTTTCAAATTTTTGGTTGGGTCATCTTCTTTATTTGCATACTCAAAGGTATCCATATTATTTGCAAAATATAGTGTTCTTAAGGCACCGTATATTACAGAAGGATACGGAGGAAAAATTCCCTCTCCCCATGTATCTTCACCTTTAAAAAAAGTCTTTGAATTTCTAAAAAAAAGTGTATCTAAAGGTGTTATTTCAATTATCATTTAATTCACCTACCTCTTTTGAAAGAAAATTTATAATGTTTAGAGTGGATATAAAGTTTTGTAAAGAATAAGATTCTACAAATAAGTCTAATAATTTATCACTTAACTCTTCAATTTCATTTGATTTTAAAGATACCTCATTGGGATTTGAAGCTCTCTTTAACAATCTTTTACATTCTGATTTGATGAATTTCTCGTTTACATCGTATTTAAACCTCCTGAGTTCATCAGCTAATACTTTTGTAAAAGTGCTTGAAAAATTTTTATCAATTATACTTTTGACAATACTTTTTATGATATCAACTGTGCTTTTACCATTTAAATACCATTTATACTTAATTTTGTGTATTTCACCAGAACGTTTTAATACTGCTATGGCAAAGGCATCTTTTTTATCTTTTTTATCTTTTTTATTTTTATCTTTTTTATCTTCTTTTGCTTCCTTTTCCATTTTTCTTGCCCACTTTATTACCTCAGAAAGTGGCATTTTATAATGTGCAATAACAACTCCCATAGAAGCAGAAGATTTATTTCTGTTTTTTACATTTTTAATTTCTTCAAATTTTGGAAAAAAATCCCTTAGATTTTTCATAACAAAAAGAAGATGATCAATGTTTACAAAAGAAAGCACATCATCTCCTCCAGCATAAACTAACTCGCCTTTTCCTTCAATTATTTCTTTTGTCTTGTCTGTATATTCTCCCAACTTTTTTGAAAGTTCCAAATGAAAATCTCTAAGATGTGATTTATCAGACAAAAACTCTCCTGATAACCACTTCCCCATTGAATCTCCATCAAGCATAACAATAGCATAATACTTTGATGGAACACCGTATTTTTTATAAAGGTTATTTAGGTATTTTTTGGCTTTTTCTAAATTTTCGTCGTCTTTATAATGATCATATTTTATTAAATGCTCTTTTCTTAAATTCTCATCAAAAAAAAGTTCTTCGCCAAAATTTTTGAAAAAATCTTTGTATTCTTTTATTTCAACTTGTGTTAATTTTTCTACCCAACTTAAAGAAGCTATTTTGGCAGTTGAAGAAAATGAAGAGCTTTTGGTTTTATAAAACCTCTTAATAAAACATATACCACATAAACTTTCTCCTTGATTTAATCTAAATTCATTTATTTCCTGTGCCTGAAAACTTATATTTCTTGGCTTTTTATCACTTTTTCTGTAAAATAAAGCTTCTCTTTGACCACACACAGAACATTTTCTATAACTTTCAACGCAATCTAAAGAGTTTTGTCTAAATCTTTTAATATTCTTTATTGATCCTAAATAACCCTCTATCTTTCCATACAATTCAGAATAATCACTTTCCTCATACGGTAAAATAACCCAATATATCTCAAGAAAATTTTCTATCTGCTCAAAAAAAATCTCAGAAATATCAAAATTTGCATATTTTTTCACTATATCAAAAGAAAGTTTTTTTAATTGATCCTTTACCTTATTCTCTATATCCATTCCTATCCCCTTTGGATCATCACTTTCGATAATAGCTATAAACCTATTGGGTTTTGATTTTATTTCCTTGTGGGGGAATATTATTTTACAAGTTTTAACTTTTTCTTCTAAAGCATATATTGCATATTCTATTAAATCTGAAAGAATTTTACTTCCTGCCCACAAATCATGGGTTTTCCTAGCTTGTGCTATAAAAGATTGAACAGGTCCTATCGTAAAAAGAAAAAGATATTTTTTCATCCTAACACCTCTCTTATAAATTCTTCGCTTCTATCTATACCTTCAACATCTTCAGACAATTCTAGCCGAGTAACAACAGGTATAAACTTATTATCTTTTTCCACAACACTAACGTACACAGGGGATGCAAGTCTTTTTCCGTTTTTTGCATACCCTGTAAAATCTGAATTGTGATTATGAGAAGCTGTACTGATCTTTTTCAAAAGCTCATCATAATTATCATACTCTTTTCCAAATTCGATAAATCTTATATATGGATATTTATCTTTACCTTTTTTCTTATAAAAATTTGTTTTTATTCCTGCGCCTTTATCGTTTTTTTCTACACTAAAATGTTCACTTTTGCTTATTTTATTCATCAAATTTGCCATTTTTTCTAAATCAACATATTTTTCATAATCAAAATTTTCTCCATTAATTTCAATTATCTTAAAACTTCCAAATCCTCGTCTTGTTCTTCTACCAACTCCCCCCAAAATTGATATTAAAATAAACAAGTCTTTTATTGTATCCATCAATTTTGTATCTTTAAATATAAATTCAACATTAAAACTACCTGAAACAAACGCTTCTAATTCAACTTTTCCGTTTTTTTTCTCATTTCTATTTCTATGTGGCAGAATATTATAACGTTTTGATACTACATATACATCGGTAACTCTCATAAAAAATTTGCTTTTACCTTTTCTTGCCCCTGCACCCCCAAATATTTTCGCTTCTTCTTCTCTCAAAATATCAATGGGTAAATGTTCATTTAAAGCACGCCACCAAAAACGCATTACTCCTTTAAGAGATTGTGCTCTAATCTCTAACCCATATTTTTTATCAGCACCATAACACAACATGGGTGTTACAACCATACATTTGAAATTCAGATTTTCATACATAAACACCTACCCCTTTCAATGTTTATATCCAATACTTTGTAAGTATAACAAAAAAATAATTTTTTAATAATAACTTACTTTAAAAAAAGTTCTATAAATTAATTTTTTCACAAGAAAATAAATTATCCTAACACTTACAAATAAAACTAAACTAATCCTAATCATATTATCAGGATATATAACAAACTCACTTCTTAAATTATGTACCTTCAAACCCTTTCCCATTCAAAATATGCTATATTCCTTTCTTCCTTGTCAAATTCTACTCCTATTATGTATATCTCTTTGCACTTTCCTTTATACTTTTCATGATATCTTTTTTCTTTTAGCTGCTCTAGTGCTCCCTTTTTCTCTTTCCCTTCTATTACTTTAAATTCAAATATATAACATTTTTCTTCAAACCTTACCGTTAAATCTATCCTTCCTTTATTTGTTACATCTTCTGCTTTTACCTCTATCCCTAGCGCTGCAAAGTATTCATAAAACACGCTTGCATAAAATCCTTCGTATTTCTCTATGTCATTTTTCCTGTACCAGTCACTTGGTATCGATGCAAAAAATCCGTAAAATATCTCTTTCATCTTCCCTATCTCTGCTTTCTTTATCGCTTTTATTAATCCTATCATGTTTCTGTCCTTTGATCTTAGATCTGTAAAGTAATTTAATATATGTCTGTTTATTGCGCTTTTTACTTCAAGGTTGGGATATGTTAGATTGTATATGTTCATCCCTATTTCTCTTTCAACACTCTTTATCGTTAAATATCCAGTTTGAAATAATAATACTTCTGGCTGGATGGTTTCTATTTCAAAGCTTTCTATTATCTCTTCACCCGCCCTAAGATTCTCTATTTCCGGTAGATAGTATCTTTCTTTCATTAATAGCTTTATCAAAAATGTTGGGGTCCCCGTCTCAAACCAATATGGCCTGTATATCTTTTTATCCAAAAATAACAATACATCAAATGGATTGTATACCTTTTCCCCTAGAAAATTGTACCCATTGTACCACTTGTAAAAGTCAACATAAAAATGTATAAAAAAGGGAAAA
>NZ_LBFC01000017.1 GCF_001990485.1 Thermosipho affectus
ATAAAGGAAGGATAGATTTAACGGTAAGGTTTGAAGAAAAATGTTATATATTTGAATTTAAAGTAATAGAAGGGAAAGAGAAAAAGGGAGCACTAGAGCAGCTAAAAGAAAAAAGATATCATGAAAAGTATAAAGGAAAGTGCGAAGAGATATACATAATAGGAGTAGAATTTGACAAGGAAGAAAGGAATATAGCATACTTTGAATGGGAAAGAGTATGATGGCGAGATTGGCAAGGTTGGAGAGGTTGGAGTTTTCTTGTCATTCCGAGCGTACACGAGGAATCTTGTCCCTTTCTCATCCTGAGGAACGCAGTGACGAAGGATCTTAGATTCTTCAGTGCTCTTCACCTCAGAATGACAAAAAAAGAATCTCATTTCTTTTTTAGAAGTCTTTATTTACAATTTTCTCTTGCCATAGGAACAATTATGCCTATGAATATATAAAAGAAAGCTGTTGAAACTTGTATATCTAACGCAACCATTTCAAAAAATAAAACTATAGCAAAAATTCCCCATATGATTTTTTCCTTTTTTTCTCTTAATGTCAAGGTTAAGCTGGAAAACAAAAATGGCGCTGCCAAGCCAAATAAATCAAAATTTACCTTTAAACCAATGGGTAACCATATAAGCATTGAGAGAAATAATATACTATTACTGAGTAGTTTGTTTGTGTTTAGTGAAAAATTTAAAATAAGTGTTATACCAAGAATAGAAAAATAAAGCTCAAAGACTTTAGATGAAAAAAATCCAAAAATAGCTACAAAAACAAGAATAAGAATTAATATCTTAAGACTAAGAGACGTATTTGCTTTGATCATATTATTCCCCCTTAGATGCTATAAATTATTTTTCTTTCAAACTGTAATCAGCATCTATTTTCGCATCTGGATAGCTTTGTCTTAAAAATTCATAGTATCTTTTAAAAAACATTTTAGCCTTTTCAAAAGCTTTATTCCAGCTATAAGCTAAAAATTCTTTAACGTAATTAAATACCTTTGACTCAACTTCATTGTATGTGTGATCAACAAATCTTTGCACTAAATAAACACCTATCCAAATAAACGAACTTCCTATTCCTCCACCTCCATTGCCTGGGGTAAGTTTTTGATCTTCTGAGCCGTAAATAATAGTTGAACCTTTTTTAATCACATTTTGTTGTGAGAATCCATAAGTAACTAATAATAAAAATACAAATACAAAAAATAATACTATAAGTTTTTTCATAGCTTCTCCCCCATTTTAATATAAATATTTGATAATAAGAGATATTTGCAGATTTTAATTAAACTTCAAGTTATATTATACAATTTATGCAATATCATAACAATAGAAAAAAGTAATTAATATGTCACATTTTTGTTTATCAAATATTATTATTTATAAAATTCTTTTTGTTTTAAAGTGTGGGCCTGTTTCAAAAATAGTAAGAGATTAATCCAAAAGCACAAAATAGATACAGAAATATAATAAAATACTCTGGGAGTGTTTCAAAATTTTTTCTTATCACCCTAGCAAAGTTGAAGGGGATGTCATCCTGAGGAACGCAGTGACGAAAGATCTTAGATTCCTCACCCTTGCGGGTTCGGAATGACAAAAAAAGAATGTCATCCTGAGCGTAAGCGAAGGATCTTACCATATGCTAAGATATAACCATGAACAAAAAATACTTTCTTTACATTCTCACAAATTGGAACAACAAAGTTATGTACATAGACATTACAAACAACCTTCAAAGAAGGGTTTATGAACATAAGGAAAAACTTATTGATGGTTTTACAAAAAAGTATAACGTGAATAAATTAGTTTACTTTGAAATGTATGAAGATATAAAAGAGTGTATTGAACGTGAAAAAAATTGAAAGGATGGAGAAGAGAAAAAAAGAATAAATTAGTTGAATCCATGAATCCAAAATGGGAAGATTTAAGTGATAAATTATGACTTATAAGATTCCTCACACGCCCAGGTTCGAAATGACAAAAAAGAATATCATCCCGAATGCTTCTCTTCTTTTGTCAGTCCGAGCGTATGCGAGGAATCTTGTCCCTTTGTCATCAACCTCTTATAATTCTCTCTATTTTAGGTTTTAGAATTGGAATGTCTTCCACAGCCGTTTTCCATACCGCTTCTAAATCAGTTTTAAAATATCCATGAATCAAGACATCTCTCATACCCGCCATTTTTCTCCACGGAATTTCCGGATATTTTTCCCTGAATTTATGTGAAAGATTTTTAGTTGCTTCGCCTATGACTTCCATTTCTCTAATAACAGCTGACCACATCATACGATTCTTTAAAAATTCATTGTATGTTTTTCCATGCACAAAATCAAGTATAGCCTCCATTGAATCAAGTATGTGTTTAAGATATACTATGTCATTCTTCACTATATACCACCACCATTGTCGATAAAACCTTTTCTTTGATGTAATCATCTAAACCTTCAAAAGTTATTAAATCCACTTTTTCTCCTATGTTATCCTCTATTTCAAGTTTTATACCCGTAATTTCAAGAAGGCTTGGCTTTTTAAGAAACTCCACGAGGATATCTATGTCACTATTCTTTCTCCAATCATTTCTAACTCGAGAACCAAATATCGCAATTTTCTTTGCTCCATTCTTCTTTAAAATCTCTGTTATTTTTTCAAGCTTTTGTTTTTCTATATGAATCTTACTACTGGAAACCATTTTATCACCTCAAAAAATTCTATTAACAAAATACCTTTCACTGTGTAGCAATAATTTTGCTTTTCTTATTAAAAAATTCATTTAAATTATATCACATAAGATTCCTCACCCATGCGAGTTCGGAATGACAAAAAAAGGGGATGTCATCCTGAACACGTAGTGTGAAGGTGATGTCATCCTGAACGTTAGCGAAGGCTCTTAGATTCTTCGTCGTTTCACTCCTCAGAATGATAAAAAGGCTTCAACCTCGCCACTCTCTCCAACCTGTCGAACACTGTCAAACCCTGACGAACTTGTCGACGGTGTCGAATATGATATAATTTGTTTAAAGCACCAACCAGGGGGGTGTTATTGTGGGCCTTTCAGAAGTTATAAAATACATAGTAGACAAACCACTTGAATTAAAAGAAAAAAACTTACTGGTTAACAGAAGCAAAGAAATTAAGAACTTGAATAATATTATAAAATATCATCCTTTTGGCATCTTTGGAATATCCGGAGAAACTGGTATAGGAAAAACAACGGTACTCAATTTCATAAAATGTGAAAACGTCTTTTCAAAGCGCATTACACTAACCTTTAGAGAATCTGTAGAAAGTATACTGTATGATCTTCTCTATAATTTATCCAAAGGCTTGGAAAAAGACAAAAAACTTTCAAAGCTTGCAAAAGAAACAAAAGAATGGGTGATTGAGGAAGTTTCTACGGTAAAAGGATTTTCCCTTGGCATAAGCTTATACGGCTCTGCTAATACCAATCTTCAAAAAAGTAAAACGCCAAGGTTTAACTTTTTTGCTGCAAAAGAAAAACTTGGAGAGCTACTTAGGAAAATAGTCTCTGTAAAAGGAAAATTTGCACTTATTATAGACGAGTTAGATAAAGAAAGTAAAAGTGATACCCTTCAAATAGTCGATGCCCTAAAAAACGAACTTCTATTTGAAAACATAATCACAATAATGACATTACCTTATTCTATATACAGAGAATACAAATTTGATCGACTAAGATGGAACGAGTCTGGAAATTTGGAAAATATCTTCAAGGACATAATACTTCTTGAAGAATTAACAGATAGCGACATAAAAGAACTCCTTTTAAGAAGAATTCACAAATTTATGAATATCATCCCATCAGAATCCCTTGATCCAATAATCGAATTTGCCGACGGAAATCCCCGAGACGTTTTATGGATGCTTTCCAAAGTCATTTTTGAAAACATAGAAAAAGATATTCTCAAAAAAGAAGATACAATACTTACCATAAAAAAAATTACAAACGAATACCTAACCGAATTAAAACTTACACCGCTCCAAAAGAAAGCCTTTGAATTACTCAAAGACCTTACAGGAAACAGAGACGAATTCTTAACAATTTTACAGCAAAACAATATAAAACGAACAACCGCATATTCTATATTAAACACATTCATAGAACGAAAAATAATAATTACAAAAGGAACAAAACTAAAACTTTCGGGAAAATACAAATTTCTCAATTTGTAAAGCCCTTTGTCCTTTGTCGAACACTGTCAAGCCCTGACGAACTTGTCGACGGTGTCGAAAAAATTGCTGTCCCTCCACCTTTTTTATCATTCAAAAGAAGCGGGTAGGCAAAGGGGATGTCATCCTGAGCACAAGCGAATGGTCTTTTTCCTATTCTGTGTTCAATTTACTACTTGTTAAGCAGTTTTAGAAAATCTTCTTTTGTTGATCCCGTATCTTTTATAATACTAATTAACAACTTAGGATGGAGAACCTTTCCGGAATGAAATGGAACCGTTACATGTTTTCCTTTAGAATTTTTATAAATTCTATGACTACCACTTGAGCACACAAGTATAAATCTATTGCTCTATAAAAATCGAATCATTTCTTTCGATGTTGTTCGTTGCAACTTTGGCATGTTACACCTCGACTACTGTTAAAGAAATGCTTTCTGCCATCGCAATTTCCTCATTGTTTGCCAATCTATCTTCAATATATAAGCTTATGGCATCTTTTATATTTTCAAAAACTTCCTCATAAGTATCCTCCTGGGTATAACACCCTTGAAGTTCAGGACAATATGCAAAATAGCCATTTTCATCTTTTTCAATCACAACGGTAAATTTATATTTTGGGCGTTTTTCCATAATTTCAAAATTATTATACCATATCCATTCAATCATCTTTCAAGATTCCTCGTCGCTAACGCTCCTCAGAATGACAAAAACGTCCCAACACTCTCTAATCTATCCAACCTCTCCAATCTCGCTAATTTCCTAAACGGGAATATATAGTCATTACAATGACCAAATAGGTACCTATTTGGTCAATATGGTGATAAATATGGTATAATAAATTAGTAAAAACTTAAAGGAGGTGTTGTCTATGGAGTTTTCTTTTGTTCAACGGCAAAATCCATGGTGGAAGGATAAAAATTTAATAGACATAGATATGCACATAAAGAAATTTAAAAGTAGTCAATTCAAACATTTTCCACATTTTATGAAAACTCTTGAAAAATTTAAACCAGGTATCTACATATTAAGAGGGCCAAGACAAATAGGAAAAACTACCGTTTTAAAATTATTAATAAGAAAATTAATCAAATTAGGGAAAAATCCTGTTAGTATTCTATACGTTTCTTTGGATATGGTGGAAGATAATAAAGAGCTGTTAGAATTGTTGTTGAATTACTTCAACTTCATTGAAAGTTTTGGAAACAAAAAGGAAAAAACTACATACATCTTCCTCGACGAAATTTCGAGTGTTAAAGATTGGCAAAAAGCTATAAAACATCTATTTGATACGGGACTATTAGAAAACTCATTTGTTATTTTAACAGGTTCTTCTGCGTATGACCTTAAACGCTCTGCGGAAAGACTCCCTGGAAGAAGGTTGGCTGGTGTTGATATTGCTTATCTTCCTCTTACATTCAAAGAATTTGTAGAGCAAAAAAATAACGTAAAAATACGTTACAATTTTAAGGATCTTTTTCTTCTAAAGGAAAAAGAACTAAAACAATTAGCTCTCCAGCTTTCAATGTACAAAGATGAATTTACTACATATCTAAACAGCGGAGGATTCCCAAAAGTCATAAATGATTATCTTGAAAATTCCTCAATAACAGGAGAAACAATAAACACATACAAAGCCTATCTTTATGGAGATATAGAAAGATTTAATAGATCAAGATTTATAATGAACCAGCTTCTTTATAAATTCCCTCAATTAATAGGGCAAAGATTTTCCTGGAATTCGATAGCAAGTGAAATAGAAGGAATAAACTCAAAAAACACCGTAGAAAGTTACATGCAGTTACTGGGAATGAACTTTCTTATAGGAATACTGTTTTTCTATGATTTTTCAAAAAAACATATAAAACCAAAAAAGCAAAAAAAAATATATCCAATTGACACAATAATCACCAAAGTTATAGAAAACATAACAGGAGTGCAAATACAATTACCACAGCAAATCGAACAAACAGTTTTTCTACACCTTTTAAGATTTTCAAAAGAATTCTCCAATGGCCTGGTTCTTTATTCTGGACCATACTTTTGGTACTCTCAAAAAGGAAAAGAAATAGACTTTCTTATAAATGTAAATGAAAAAATTATTCCAATAGAAGTTAAATATCAGAACAAAATTTCTCATTCAGATTTTTTAACAATGAAAAAAACATTCAATAGCGGAATACTTATAACAAAAAATACATTGTTTAAAAAAGAAAACATCATTGCCTTACCCATTGAAATATTTTTATTGTTGATATAATCCTATCTTTTGCTATCCTGAACGAAGTGACGAAGGATCTTATTTCCACAACGTCAGTCATTTCAAGATTCTTCGCGCATACACACTCAGAATGACAAAAAGAGGGTTCTAACCCTCTCTAACCTTTCCAACTTTTATCAATTTGTATATTTTCTAAAGATAACTTTAGTAAATATATCTTTAGTAAATTATGGTATAATTTATTTGAGGTGGTAATATGTTCATAAACAGAGTAAAAGAAAGAAAGTTTCTTGAAAGAAAACTTTCCAGTAAAAAGGCTGAATTGATAGTAATTTATGGTAGAAGAAGAGTGGGAAAAACTTTTCTTCTTGAACATGTAGTAAGGAACGGCCTTTTTTTCACTGCAGACCTTTCTGGAAGTACCATGTTAATGAACAGATTCCTAAATGAAATAAAAGAACTCATAAATCTTCCAGAAACTCTCAGGATTAATTCCTGGGAAGAATTTTTTTCTTTTTTGAACATGGCAATTGACTTGCGAAAAGTAACTTCTATTGTTATTGACGAATTTCAATACATCCCTTATAGAGATGAAACTTTCCTATCTGTATTTCAAAGATGGTGGGACAAAGAATTTTCAAAAAAGTGTGTGAATTTCATTTTGTGTGGATCATACAGTGGTATGATAGAAAAAATAGCTCTTTCTCATAATAGCCCGATATATGGTCGCAGAACGGGGCAATACAAAATACTTCCAATGGATTTTGAGGATTCTATGAAATTTTTTAAGTTCAAAAAGAAAGAAGATAATGTTCTTGCATACGGAGTTACAGACGGTATTCCACTTTATTTGTTGGAATTTTCCGAATATACAAATTTTTGGGATGCACTAAAGGAAAAGCTTTTAACTCCTGGAGAATTCCTTGTTGAGGAAGGAAAATTCCTAACTCTTGAAGAATTCAAAAAGGATCCATCAAATTACTTTTCCATTTTAACTGCTATAGCAAATGGAAAAACTACCCCAAATGAAATAGCAAATGAAAGTGGTGTGGAGTATAAAAATATAGGTACGTATCTTGCAAGGCTCCTTGAACTTGAGCTTGTAAAAAAAGAACAACCATTCTCTTTAAAAAAACCCAGAAAAAAGGCATTCTACTACATAAACGATGAATATCTCAGATTTTTCTTCCGTTATATTTATCCCTATCAAGAAATGATATACAGAGATCTTGGAAACAGGCTCCTTGAAAAAATAAAACTCACCATTTCTCAATACGCCTCTTTCACTTTTGAAAAGATATCAAAACAATATTTAAAAAAACACATCGGTGTTGAAAAAGTAGGAAGATGGTGGGATGCTGGTAATGAAATAGATATTGTTGGCATTAAAAACAATATCCTATACATCGGTGAATGCAAATGGACAAATAAAAAAGTAGATGGAAAAGTGTTGAATAATCTTCGAAAAAAAATCCCATTTCTTTTAAAAGACCTTAAATATGAACCGACAAAAATCATTTATTATTTGTTTTCAAAAAATGGTTTTAAAGATTTAGAAGAAAATGATGAAGTAAAATGTATAGATTTAAACAAAATAATCTCCATTGATACTCTTTAACCTCGCTAGTACTGCTATTAAGTGTTAGAATATATACGTAAAGACCAAATAGGTGGTGGAAGGTATGAAGAGATTACCGATAGGGATACAAAGTTTTGCAAAACTGAGAGAGGATAAAGGTTTTTATTATGTAGATAAGACGAGATTTATAAAGATGTTAAGTGAAGAGACATCGGGATATTTTTTTCTCTCACGGCCAAGAAGGTTTGGAAAGAGCTTATTTTTAGACACGTTGAGGCAAGCATTTTTGGGAAAAAAGGAACTATTTAAAGGGTTATACCTTGAGAAGAATTGGGATTGGAGTAAAAAATATCCTGTTATCTATATATCCTTTGGAGCGGGAGTTACAAAGGATGTAAAAATACTTGAAACAAGGATGAAATACATAATAGATGATCATGCAAAAGAATATGAACTGGAACTTGAAAAAGAAGTGATACCAGATAGGTTTTTGGAGTTAATAGAAAAGGTATACAAAAAAGAGAAAGAAAAAGTAGTAATATTAGTAGACGAATATGACAAGCCGATATTAGACAACATAGAAGAAAAAGAGATAGCAAAAGAGATGAGAGAAAGCCTTAAGAACTTTTATTCGGTGATAAAAGACGCAGATGAATATATAAAATTTGTATTTATAACAGGGGTAACCAAATTTTCGAAAGCATCGATATTTTCTGGGTTGAACAATTTAAACGATATGACACTTGATCCAAGGTATGCGAGCATATGTGGTATAACGCAAAAAGAATTAGAAGAAGGATTTAAAGAGTTATTAGAAGGGGTAGACAAAGAAGAGATGAAAAAGTGGTA
>NZ_LBFC01000019.1 GCF_001990485.1 Thermosipho affectus
TCCATCTTGCGTTGTGACATCTAAAGAGGTTGTTGTAAGCCCAAGAGCTGTTGCACTCATATCATCAATACCTGTGAGCATATTGTGACCTTCGTTAGCACCAATTTGGAAGATTAATTGATTTGCAGCTGTATTTATAGCTTCTACTCTGACAACTGCACTGTCTATCACTTCACCCTTTGGTAATGCACCACCAAAATCTGAAAGGCTAAATACACTTGAATCCCATTTAAAGGAAATATTTCCAAATGAAGCGGAATTTGCACCAAGTGTTGTAATTGTAGAACTTAGTGAGCCGGAGTTGTCAATAAGCGTAATCTTAACATCTAAAGCTGATGTTTCAGAACCATTTAATTGTCCAACTTCAACAACATATGTTCCTTCTTTTGCTGCAGAACTGACTGTACCGAGTTGCAAATTAACGTTACCACCAGTAACAACTTTTGCATCAACATTTGCCCTAAAACTTTCCAATTTACCATCGAGTAATTTTTT